>DWYO01000258.1 GCA_019118725.1 Candidatus Parabacteroides intestinavium
GGGTTTCACCGATTATAAAGTAGCTTTTTCCGATTTAATTCTACTTTTTTTCGATAAAAACCCGGTTTGATGAGATATATTAACTTTATAAACTACGAACAAAATGGTGAAAATTACAGACTTGCAGCCAGAAATCGTGTGGAAGTATTTTTATGAAATTACGCAAGTTCCACGTCCTTCCAAGAAAGAAGGAAAAATAATTGCTTATTTGGAGGCATTTGCCAAGAAGCATAACCTGAGTATCAAAAAAGACCAGGTCGGGAACATCCTAATGTCGAAACCGGCAACTCCCGGCATGGAAAACCGGCAAACCGTCATCCTGCAATCGCACATGGATATGGTTTGCGAAAAAAACAATGACACCCAACACGATTTCGACAACGATCCTATCGAAACCATCGTGGACGGAGAATGGCTACGTGCCAACGGAACAACGTTGGGCGCCGACAACGGTATCGGCATGGCTGCCGAACTGGCCCTGCTCGCCTCTGACGATATTGAGCACGGCCCTATTGAATGTCTGTTTACGATAGACGAAGAGACCGGACTGACCGGGGCAAAAGCCATCCAGGAGGGATTTATGACCGGGCACATTCTGCTGAACCTGGATAGTGAAGACGAAGGACAAATCTTCATGGGGTGTGCCGGAGGTAAAGACACACAAGCCCTGTTCCATTACCAGCCGCAAGAAGCGCTTGCCGACCGGCTTTATTTCCGTATTGATGTAGTCGGATTGAAAGGAGGACATTCGGGCGGTGATATCCACAAAGGATTAGGTAACGCCAACAAGATCCTGTTCCGCTTCCTTTATTTGTTAAAGAAAAAAGGCTATGATTTCACGCTGTGTGCGGTAGATGGCGGGAATCTGCGTAACGCCATTGCCCGCGAAGCGCACGCTATCATCGGATTGCAGCCAGATGACAAAGAGAATGTCCGGGTATTGCTGAATCATTTTACGGCTGACATCGAAAACGAGCTGAAGCACGTGGACAAAGATGTCCGGATGGTTATGGAGTCGACCGACCAACCGGAGTCTTATATCGACCAGCCTACAGCCGAAAAAATCATCAACGCCATGATGGCTTGTCCTCATGGAGTTATCGGAATGAGCCATGATATCGAAGGACTGGTTGAAACATCCACCAATCTGGCTTCTATCAAAATGAAAGAAGGCAATACCATCTTGGTCGGGACCAGCCAGCGCAGTTCCATCGAATCATGCAAAGAAATGGTGGCCAATCAGGTAGCCGCGACATTCCTGTTAGCCGGAGCACAAGTATCTCACGGAGACGGGTATCCGGGATGGGCCCCCAACCCCGATTCGGCTATCCTCAAAATCGCTCAAACGACTTACGAGAAGTTATTCCACAAACAACCGGAAATCATGGCTATCCATGCCGGCTTGGAATGTGGGCTCTTCCTGGAAAAATATCCGTATCTGGATATGATTTCATTCGGTCCGACCCTTCGTGACGTGCATTCACCCAACGAACGCATCGAGATTAAGACCGTTGGAATGTGGTGGAGCCACTTGCTGGAATTGCTGAAAAACATTCCGGAAAAATAAAAAGCTGTTTTGCATTTATAAATTGACGGTGTACCGAAATGCAAATTTCGCTACACACCTTTAAGGTGCGCAGAATGGGTAAGAGGCTAGGCGCTGAGGATGAAGACAAAGAAATTTACTCTTGTAAATAAGCAGCCCTCATCCCGAAAGCGACGAAGCTGATTGCCCAATATGCGCACCGTCTTTTTATTCCACTACATACCATGTATATCCCCGGGCGGGAATCTTGACTTTTAACACTACATTCCCGTTGCCATCCAACACATAGGTCTGAGCGGGACGCTCCTGTTCGCGAATCTCGGCTTTTTCTTTCAACCCCGTATAATATAAAGGCAAAGAGATGATGCGCGTGATATCCTCGTCTGTCGGATTGAAGAACATCGCCAAGGCCTTTTCCTTCTCTTGCGGATTGACATGCATGATGCCGTCCCAATCCCGCGCGTCGGGCTTGCGCAGATGGATGATATCGCTATTCAGGATGCGGCGGTACTTCTTATACCATGAGACAATTTCCTGAACCGCCTTCTTGGTTTCTTCCGTATCATAAAGGCGCGGACCACGATAGCATGCCTGAATGCCTGCACCGTAGTTCTGGAACATCAACGTCTTGTATTCATACAAATGTTCGCTCAAAGGTTCCAACGTAGCGGCGGCACCTCCCCCATGATATTCCACCAACGGGACAAAGCTCCAAAGCGAAGAGGGAATCCGTTCCCATGTACAATCGTAGTTCAATTGCCGCGTATGGATCAATTGCCTGTCTCGCGGGAGAGACCAGTTTACTTCCCGATACCCAATGCTCGTCTTTGTCGAACCGTTCAGAAAATAAAAATCAGGCACATTCAAATAGATGCCATTTTCACACATCCAATGATACAGTTCCGTGATTTTATGAAATTGGTTCCATTGTGAGTCTTCCAATCCTTTATGGTGTGTATGTTTTGTCGAGGCACAGACATCGCCCGGATAGGAGCCATCATGTTCGAAGCAGGTCATGCCGGTCTGCTCGAAGAAGGTCTTTATTTTCCGGAAATACTCATACCCCCAATCGCTACAGAGGCAAGGCGAACTCCCGAACGTCATGCCGCCCCGCTTCCCTGTCTTCGGATTAATCACATCGACCTCATCACTAATCCAACGGCTGGCCAACAGAGAATAACACCCCATCTCGATTCCTTTGCTTTTCGCATAATCCACCAAAGCCTTAAACTTGGCGATATTTTCTTCCGAGATATCCTCTGCATCCGCCCCGGAACCGAAGCTCAGGATAATCATCTCGTACCCCGTTTCCGCACATTGGTCTACGGCTCGGCGCACAACGTCCGGTTCACTTGACGTAAGATGCATAAAGATGGGATTCTCGGTTGTCCAAGGCGCCACGGTCCGATAAAAACGACGCGTAAACAGGCCTTTGCGCTCCCGGTCAAAACTATCAAAAGGCATTTCATAAACACGAAACGAACGGAACACCCCGCCCGGCTCCACTTGCTGATCCGGACCAATCGGCGGAGCAACTTGCAAGACACAAGGGGTTTGCATGGGGTAGTTACGTTGGGAAGTATATTCAGGATCTTCCACCCAATGCTCCGTAATGTCTGTTTCCTTCTCCGTAAAGCTCCCATTGCAATTATAATCGCTCTCAACATGAATATTAGGCAAAAGGAATGTCGAAGGATCACCGCCACTGGGCGATTCAGGTTCGGCAAAAGCCAAATCCTCTACTTGAAAATGATCTACGTTAATCGGTAATGCCGAATCGTTCCCGACTTCAAACCATTTGCAGATCACAGGGATCTCATCATAAACCGCCACATGGAGCTTCACGCTCACCCCTTTCAGCTCCTTGTCACCGCGCATCGTAAAGACAATCTCCTTTCCTGTAGGCGCTTTCTTGTTCAATGCCCAACGCGAACGTGCCCAATGAAACACCTCCTCAATCGGCTTTACCTCAAAATCTTCCACCAGAAAAGATTCGGGAACCGTCTGCATCGTGTCCACCCATTCCGTTCTCAAATAACCGCGTTCGGGTTGTCCCGCCAGTCCGCCTAATTGCCATTTCTTCCCATCAATCCATACCGCGCCTTCACTACTCACCGCCCGAAGCAGGCTTTCCCCCAGCATCCGGTTCGTATAATCTACCGTAGCCAAATTGGGCATGATGCGGAACGTACGCGAAACCAACGCATTTGCCACAACAATACTCTTCCCGTCCTCCGAACGGTAAATGCCGGCTTTCACCTTTTCCGGAGTCAATAGCCAATCGAAAGGCGCACGTTCGGAAAGCAAGGCATCATAAACAGGCAATCGGCTTACCTTCTCCTCCAGGCGTCTTACCACTTCAGCAGATTGTTTCGGCCCTTCACCCGGCGCGTTCACATCCACCATTTCCGGACGAACGTCCTGACAGGTAAACCGAGGCGGCACCTGGCAGAGAGGCTGATTGATTACATTAAATTCATAAATAGCCGGAGGTGCCGAAGCTTTCAATACATTCAATCGAACGCTTGAAGTCTTGTACGCACAAGGGAATTTGATCACCTTGCAATCGCCCATCGGCTCATCCGAGACATAGATGCTTTTCCAGGCATTGTCTTTCCATATTTCAATCCGATAAGACTGAATCCGGTTCTTTCGTTTATTGGAAAAGCCATCCTCGCTATTTTCCACATCACAACATTCAAATAGAGAAATCTTATTGAAGGGTTCATCCGCATTTATATGAACCGTCAAGGTAGCCGTCGTATCAGCCGACATCCAGCAAGTCTGCATACCGCCATCCGTGGCCAACGAGGCATCGTAGCTTTTCTCATCGTCCCGATAGACAGAACTGGCCTCAGTCCTTGCCTGCAAGGACAGGAATTTTCCGTTGCGAGGCAGAGGTTTATCCTGCCGTATGCCCATACGCTTACCCAACTGAATTATCGTATTCGCTTCATGCTCCCGGATTTTTCCTTTCTGATCAGGCGCTACATTAATGACAAGGGTATTATCATTATCTGTACACCAATAAAACAACTCCTCCAGCTCATCCAAATCTCTTACCGGAGAGGGCTCTCTTTTTTGGAACCAATTCCACGCCTTGCTGATACAAAGCGTATGCTCGAAAGGCAAATAATAGGATTTTCCCTGGTGCAGATATTGTTTCTTATCCATTTTATGGGCAATC
>DWYO01000259.1 GCA_019118725.1 Candidatus Parabacteroides intestinavium
CTTGAAAATCAGTGTAATTAGAATATAATTAGGTTACTACTAGAGATACTTTGGCATTAAGGAAATACGTGCTTTCGCCGATGTTCATACCTTGATACATATTCCGCCATATTCAGTTCAAAGCCGTTCTCATAAACTTATCGGGGATAGAGCCGGAATAAATTCAAACCAGCTTTAGAGGAACGAAAAAGGGTGTAGCAAAATGTGAACTTTGCTACACCCTCCTTAACGTGTGTCGTCTTTTTATGACACACTGACTTGAAACTATTTAATCGTAATGATTAGCAGTTTACTGATGCCATGTGAGCGATCAGATCCAATACTTTGTTAGAGTAACCGATTTCGTTGTCATACCAAGAAACAACCTTAACGAAAGTATCAGTCAAATAAACACCTGCATTAGCATCGAAGATAGAAGTCAACGGGCAACCCAAGAAGTCAGAAGAAACAACTGCATCTTCTGTGTAACCCAGAACACCCTTCAATTCGCCTTCAGCAGCTTCTTTCATAGCAGCGCAGATGTCTGCTTTTGTAGCCGGCTTAGCCAAGTTTACTGTCAAGTCAACAACAGAAACATCCAAAGTCGGAACACGCATTGAGATACCAGTCAATTTACCGTTCAGTTCCGGAATAACTTTACCTACAGCCTTAGCAGCACCAGTTGAAGACGGGATAATGTTGCCAGAAGCAGCACGACCACCGCGCCAGTCTTTCATTGAAGGACCGTCAACAGTCTTCTGAGTGGCAGTTGTAGAGTGAACTGTTGTCATCAAACCGTTTACAATACCGAACTTGTCGTTCAAAACCTTAGCGATAGGAGCCAAGCAGTTTGTAGTACAAGAAGCGTTAGAAACGAATTGAGTACCTTTTACGTAAGTCTTTTCGTTAACACCGCAAACGAACATTGGAGTGTCATCCTTAGAAGGAGCAGACATTACAACATATTTAGCACCAGCCTGGATGTGAGCCTGAGCTTTTTCTTTCGTCAAGAACAGACCTGTAGATTCAACTACATATTCTGCACCAACTTCATTCCATTTCAAATCAGCAGGATTCTTTTCAGCTGTTACACGAATTTCCTTACCGTTTACAATCAGCTTGCTGTTTTCTACATCAGCTTCGATTGTTCCGTTGAACTGGCCGTGCATAGTGTCATACTTCAACATGTAAGCCAAGTAATCAACCGGGCACAAGTCGTTAATACCTACGATCTGAATATCGTCTCTGTTCTGAGCTGCACGGAATACGAAGCGGCCGATACGACCAAAACCGTTAATACCTACTTTAATCATTGTAATAAAACTTTTTATGGGTTTATTAAAAAATATTATTTCTTAATTGCTTTGGATTCTGCAAGGTCTGCCTTGCTTTTTCCGAGTGCAAATTTAGTTATGTTTTTTGTTTTAGAATCAAAATCTGAAGAAAAAGTATGTTCGCTAACATTAATTAATCTTTCGGCTTTCCGATAGACTTTTTTCTTCCGGATTTGAATAAGTTGATTATTTTTTTCTTGACCGTCCGGATTCCCCAGCTTACGATGATCGGCTGTACAATGTCCCAGGCTACGGGGAGCAGGGCCTTGCCGGCTGAGAGCAAATCGGATAGGCCTAACGGGGTTGTTGCGCCTTCGGCCGGTGCCTTGGCGGAAACCGGTTTTTTATTGGCGGTCTTGCTGCCGGGTTTTGCCGGAAACAAAAGCGAAGACATCCCCGATAAAAGGAGTGTCCCGGCGTTTTCCTGAATGTAGCTTACAGAGGCTCCGATTCTCTTTTCACAGGCTTCGCATGACTGGCGGATACGTTGCTTGTCGGCCAACAATCGCTCAATGGGTGTCTGTTGCGGATGTGTCATTTTCTTCTTTGTTTGGTTGTTCTTCGTTCGTAATCAATGTCGCGATGACCTTATTTAAGACTTTCGTCTGGATCCATTGGGCCTTTTTCACCGTGATGCCGATAAGCACCAGGTATAAAAGTGAGATTATGCCGAATCCGATAGCCGCGTTGTCTAATAAATCACCCAGGAAAAATCCCAAAGACAGGAAGATGAATAGAATCACGAAAACGACAAGAAAAAACAAAATTAAACCGTATGAGAGGAGGCTTATTATTTTTCCGCTCTTCTCATACGTGTTTAATTTCAGCAATTCCAGCTTCAAATTAATGTAGGCTGAAATGTCTTCTTTGAGATTTTGGAAGATTTTCTCCGAATCTTTCATTATTCAGCTGCAACTTCTTCTACTGGTTTTGCAACTTCGACTTTTCCTTCTTTGTATTTTGCCAAAGCTGTATTGAATCCCTCTTTTACTTTGCCGACTACATTGTTCAGTTCGTTCAACAAATCTTCTCTTTTGTCAGTTGCTGCCAAATAGCCTACTGCTGCACCTACTGCTGCGCCTACTACCAAGCCCAGCAATAATTTTGAATCTACGCTTTTCATACTTTTTCTTTTTATTGTGTTTTTATTAAATAACGCACAAATATAGGCATTTGTTCTGAATTTTACCGTAATTTATGTTAAAATCACGCTTTCTTGCATACTTTTATGGCGGCCCAGTTGTCTTTTTCGCTGAACGACGCTATCTGAAGCCCGTTCTTTTCGCATTCTTTCCGGAGGGCCGGGATGTCTTCCGTATAGAATCCGCTCATGAACAGGAGTGCCCCCGGCTTCATGCAATGGTTATAATGACAGATGTCGTTCAGCAGGATATTGCGGTTGATATTGGCAAACACCACATCGAACGAGACGAATTCCGGAATCCGCTCGGCTCCGCCCAGAGCCACCTGGATCTCCTCTGTATGGTTCAGGCGGATATTCTCCAAAGCGTTGTTGTAGGCCCATTCGTCAATGTCTATAGCCACCACCCGCGAGGCTCCTCTCATCTGGGCAAGTATGGCCAGGACGGCCGTGCCGCATCCCATATCAAGCAGTTCTTTGCCCTCCAGGTCCAGCTTGAGCATCTCTTGGATCATCAGATAGGTAGTCGCGTGATTGCCCGTACCGAATGCCATCTTCGGGTCTATTATTATATTATAGGTATATCCCGGTTCCGCTTCATGGAATGAGGCGCGGATCAGGCATTCTTTTCCGATGCGGATAGGCTTGAAATAGTTTTTTTCCCACGCTTCGTTCCAGTCCTGGCTTTCCACCCATTGGCAGGTGTAGTGGAATTGGACATTCTCTAACGGGAAATCGGCCAGTTTCTCTTTCAGCCGGCTTTCCGAATACGCTTTTTCCGGGATATAGGCTTGCAGGCCATTCTCGTTCTCGGTAAAGCTTTCGAACCCTATTTCTCCTAATTCGGCCGCTAAAATATCGCTTATGACCGATGGTTCTATTTCGGCGTTATACGTGAATTGTATCTCGTAATAATTCATATCTTTTTGCAGATCAAAAACTTATATACTTACTTCGTTTATCGTATTCCCTTCTTGGAATGCCTTCAGATTGCGGGTGGCAATGTCGATCAAGCGGATGCGTGCCTCCCGGGTCGCCCATGCGATATGCGGTGTAACAGAGCAATGGGTGGCTCTCAGTAACGGATTGCTCGGAAGGGGAGGTTCGGTGGACAGAACATCGACACCGGCCGCAAACAAGGTCCGGTTGTTCAAGGCGTCTGCCACGGCCTGTTCGTCCAATAAAGGTCCGCGACCTGTATTGATAAGTATGGCCGAGGGTTTCATCCACGACAGGGTCTCCGCATTCACGAAATGCAGGGTAGAATCGGTCAGCGGGCAATGCAAGGAAAGTACATCGCTTTGGCGGAACAGTTCCTCCTTGCTGACGGGGATGATATATTCCTCCAGGGCTTCTTTCTTTTTGGAAGTGAGGGCAATCACCTTCATGCCGAACGCATGGGCTACCCGGGCTACGGCCGATCCGATATGGCCTAAGCCCACGATACCGAAGGTCTTTCCGGCCAGTTCCGTCAATGGGGTGTTCCAATAGGTGAAATCCGGACTGCTGCACCACGTGCCTACTTTTATTTCGGAGGTGTAATGGGCCACCTGGTTCGTGATGTTGAGCAGATGGGCGAATACGGACTGTACGACCGAGTTCGTGCTGTAAGCCGGGATATTCGTTACCACGATTCCCCGGTGCCTGGCCTCCTCGATATCTATTACATTATATCCCGTGGCCAGCACCCCGATATATTTCAGGTGAGGCAACTGCTCGAGGGTCTCTTTCCGCAAACAAACCTTGTTGGTCAGAACCGCCTCGGCATCTGCGCAATGTGCTATGACCTCCTGTTCGGAAGTCGATTCATAAACCGTACAATCGCCCAGCGCCTGCAGGCTTTCCCAGGATAAATCTCCCGGATTGACGGTTCTGCCGTCTAATATTGCTATTTTCATTGTTTTGTTTCGATTTTAGAAGCTGTTTTGAATAAATTCCAAACAGCTTCTTATTCCGTTGCGTGAACAAAGATAATTCTTTTGTTTCTCTTTTCCAATAATTCATGCCTACCTTTTCATCCGTTTATACCTATCTTTTCCGGCGAAGATAGGCATGAATGAAATCAAAGATAGGCATGAATTTTCCTGTTTTCTAAGTTCTTGTATGTCAGAAGCTGTTTGGAATTTATTCCAAACAGCTTTTCAGTATTTTCCCTATTCGTGATGATAAGGCTCGTTGTTCAGGATGGTCATGGCGCGGTAGAGCTGTTCGATGAATATCACGCGGATCATCTGATGGGAAAAGGTCATTTTGCTTAATGAAATCTTTTCGGAAGCCGTTTTATAAATCGCTTCGCTGAACCCGTAAGGCCCGCCTATGATGAACACCAGTCTTTTCGCCACGGTTTGCATTTTCTTATCCATATACGAGGCAAATTGCAGGGAGGTATATTCTTTACCGCGTTCGTCGAGCAAGACAACATAATCCCCCGGCTGGAGGAGCTTCAGCAGGCATTCGCCCTCTTTCTCTTTTTGCTGGGATTCAGACATGCTCTTGACGTTCTTGATATCCGGAATGACCACCATCTCGAACGGAAGATAATGCACCAACCGCTTTTGGTATTCGTTGATAGCTTCGCTGAAGTAAGAAGCATCGGTCTTCCCGATTACAAATAAAGCTGCTTTCATAATTGTTGTTTGTGATTATTGAATATCTATGCCGTGCCGATATAAATAATCAGGCGCAAAATCTGCACCATTATACCATTCCAATGTCCAATGCGTAAGTCCGAACTGGATAAAGTTGGCCAAATCTTTCAATGGTTCAAACATTTTGCCTTTGAGTAAAGGCAGGAAGTCGATACGTTTCTTTTTCCCGTTGCTAAACTCCAAGTCCATGGTGTAATCTTTGATGTATTCTACATCAGTAACTCTAATTAAATCCAAGTCTTCTTTCATTGTATATTATTTAAGAGGAGTTATTTGTTTAGGTTCTTCTCCATTATGTAAACGGACCCAATTATCTATTAAATCTTGTTTATGCAAATCCATCCAACGGAATATTTGCTTTAAGGCATTACGGGGCATTGCTCCTTTCACTATACCTT
>DWYO01000028.1 GCA_019118725.1 Candidatus Parabacteroides intestinavium
TGGGATTTTTGGGGAACCAGCCTTTCAAAACTCTTTCTTTTTGCTCAAAAACCTCTTTGATTGACCAAAAAGAAGAAAAGGCAAATACGCCGCAGATGGTGGAACCTAAAATATTTTCAATAAGCAGAGAGGCTACGGTGCCGATTAGTCCGAATATGAGGAATACCCACCAGCTCTTTGTTCCCCAATAATATTCTGCTTTTACCACTAAAGGATGAAATAGTCCAATTACTAAAAAAGTAATGACTCCTATTAATAGCCCGTACCAGTTTACCATAAGTTTTAGTTTTTAAGTTGTAAGTTTTTTTAGTTTGTAAGAATAATCAAAATGTGAATCCACTATCCTTTCATCGTGTTGAACATACCCAAAGAGATGACGCAAGGATATTAGATATTTATCATTTAGATACGTTGTTAAAAAACAAAGGCTACTTCAAAGTTGTTGAAATAGCCTTTTCTATTCATTAACTGATATTATTTCGTTTATTTCGGTTCACCATTATTATCAGCTGCTGCTGGCGCCGCTTCGTTCGGTGTAGCCTCAGTAGACGGAGCTTCTGTTTGCTGTGCTGTTCCGAAATCCGGAGAAACTGCGTTTGGATCAATAGTAACGGCCTCATTTACCTGTTGTTTGATCTCTGATTGGTTGGCATTGCGTTCGTCATGAGGAATAAACGCTGTGATGATAATACTCAGTGCGACAACAGTTCCCGCTAAAGTCCATGTAGCTTTCTCCAAAAAGTCTGTTGTTTTGCGAACGCCCATAATCTGGTTTGATGATGAAAATCCTGAAGCCAATCCTCCACCTTTGGAATTCTGAATCAAAACTATCAGAATGAGCAAAATGGCCGCAATCAGAATCAAGATAGAAATAAATACGTACATTTTTAAATTTATTTTTTAGTGTTAATAATCAATTTTTCCAAGAATCTAATTTGGTCTGCAAAGTAAATATTTTTTTCTGGATATTTCAAGTTTAAGTTTCTAATTATTTGTAAAGCTCGGTCATAACGTTTCTGTTTTACATAAATCCGTGCTAATGTTTCGGTAAAATAGGTGTCATCTAACGATTTAATAGACACCTCTTCTACAGGATCTTCGACATCGACTTCTGTATCAGCCGCAGTCTCTTCCGGAAAAATTATCTTGCGTGTGGAGTCGCCGGCTATAAATGAGTCAATTAAATCCTGGTGTTTTAGTTTTACCTCAGGGGAATCGGAAGCTTGAGCTTCTTCTTCCTCTTTTCCTTTTTCATATTGTACACTGTGAAAATAGTCGGTCGTTGCAGATGGTTCAAGCAATAAGGTCTCCGTTTTTTCCGAAACTGTCTGATTGAGCGGGTTGGATGCCAGGAAAGCATCGATCAAGTCGAACGAACTGGTCGTTGCGTTCTGTTGTTCGTCTGAAGACTCGGAAGGAGCTTCCTCTTTTCCGTTTACCAACGTGTATAGAACTTTCCGGTTGGCTACATCGATGGCCAGCCGTTTCAGTTCGTTCTCAAAATCAGGATTCTGAAAAGAAGAGAGGGCTTTCAGATAAAGAAGCTTAGCCGTCTGGAAATAAGGGTAAGCCTCCATGAGCTGTTTTAGCTCTTCCCGCAAATCGGCCGGTAAAGAATCCAGATGTTGGATATATTGATGTAATTCAAGTGCATTCATGCTTTATGCAGTCTGATATCACCAGTTGGCTACAGTCGCGTTATAAATCTGGTCTGCCAATTCCTCAATAATCTCTGTGCACAATTCATCTTGCACGTCTTGAAGCATGCGGCTGCTGTCAAATTCACGGTAGGCCGAGAAAGACTGTTCGAAATCCTCCTCTGCATTTGTCCGGTTTGCATAGCGTACTTTTACCGTTATTGTCAGTTTGGTGCGTGATGACAAGGCATCTTCTTGAACTGCCATAGCTGCCAGGTCATATCCCGTGATTTCTCCTTCCAGTTCCAGGTCTCCGTTATTGTTTACCAATGAGAGGCGGGTTTGGCGTACATAGATGTCTTTTAAGCCTTCCGTAAACTGCTGAGCCAACGGTGGATATACCATAGGTGCTTGATTAGGAAAGTCTTTGATGGTTATTGTCTTGACCTTAGTATAGTCGATGGATGCTCCGTTAGGCGTATAAGAAATCTTACATGCCGTAACAAGACTGATAAACAGGATGACAAGGCTTATTAAAATTCTTACTGATTTCATGCTGGTTTATTCTAAATTATACTCTTTGATTTTCCGATATAAAGTTCTTTCTGATATTTTCAGGTCGGCTGCAGCATTCTTCCGTTTCCCACCATTGCGCTCCAAGGCTTTCTTTATCATATCTTTTTCAACCTCTTCCAAAGACAGGGTCTCTTCCTCCACGGTCTCCGCTTCCTGGACAATAGGTGTCTGGATAGGAGTAACCGGATGGATTGGGTGCGGGTACGTATTTTCTTTCACCATATCTACTGGTACATTTCCGCTCATGATGTCGTGTACCAGTTTCTTCAGGTCATTCACATCTTTACGCATATCAAACAGGATCTGATACAGTATTTCGCGTTCGTTTGCAAAAGATTTCTGTTCGTTTTCCTGTTTGACCAGAACCGGATATTTCTCCATGTTCAGATTAGGCAAGTAGGTGCGTAGAATATCGGCTGTAATCTCTCTCTCTTCTTCGATAACCGAAATACGTTCCGTGACATTCTTCAATTCTCGGATATTTCCCGGCCACCGGTAGGAAGTCAGTAACCGCCGGGCGTTTTCATCCAAGCGAACGGCCGGCATCCGGTATTTTTCGGCACAGTCGGCAGCAAACTTCCTGAACAGTAAGATAATATCTTCCGAACGATCCCGTAAAGGGGGAATTTGAATAGGAACAGTACTTAAACGGTAGTATAAATCTTCACGAAACTTGCCGTTGGCAACTGCCTGCACCAGATTCACATTCGTAGCGGCTACGATGCGAACATTCGTCTTTTGTACTTTTGAAGATCCCACTTTGATAAACTCGCCACTTTCCAGTACGCGTAGCAAACGGGCTTGTGTAGGCAAAGGCAGCTCTCCGGCTTCATCCAGAAAAATTGTTCCGCCGTCGGCTACCTCAAAATACCCTTTCCGATCGGCCAAAGCTCCCGTGAACGAGCCCTTTTCATGTCCGAAAAGTTCCGAGTCAATGGTCCCTTCTGGTATGGCACCGCAGTTTACCGCGATATATTGGCCATGTTTACGGGCACTGTTCTGATGGATAATTTGAGGGAATACCTCTTTGCCGACTCCACTTTCTCCGGTAATCAGCACCGATAGATCCGTAGGGGCTACTTGCAATGCAACATCGATAGCGCGGTTCAGACCTACGCTGTTGCCTATGATTCCAAAACGTTGCTTTATTTGTTGAAGATCTATTTTCATTTTTAGTTCAATCCTGATTTTCCCCAAAGATACAAATAATCACTTGTTCTTACAAGCGTATGTTTGCTCATACAGATATTTTCCTAAATTTTCGTCCTTATCGAATGAGGCGATTTGGCTGGCCGGGATAGGATCCCCTACGTAAACATCGACAGTACGTCCTCGTTTGTTGAATACTTCCGGTACAACTCGCAGGGTACGAAGTTGCCAGCTGATGTTTCCCAGCCAATAGAAAAAATCAGAGTTTAAAAAGTCAAAATAGATCGGATAAACAGGGACATTCGCTTTGTGGATTAGTCTGATCACACTCCGTGTCCAGGGTAAATCCCGAACTGCTTTTTGTTCTTTATTGTAAAAAGACATGGCTCCCGCAGGGAAAAATCCTATGGGATGACCGGCTTGAATATGTTGCAGGCACAGACGGACTCCATTTAGGTTGGCCATGTTTCCTCCACCCTGATGTTTGGTATCTGGATGAACCGATATGAAGTTGTCGTTCATTGCTCCGACTTTCGACAGGATGCCGTTCACCATCACCTTGAAGTCGGGTCGGCGGGAGGCGACAATATCGATCAGCATGATACCGTCCAGTGATCCTATTGGATGGTTTGATACTGTGATAAATGCACCTTCCGGTAGATGATCCAATACCTCAGCGTGATGCAACTTGTATTTTATGTCGATCAGTGGATCTCGTAGCAAAGAAGAGGTAAAAGCCGCTCCCCGCAGGTGACAGCTATTTTTGTGGGCTTGGTTCACCTTGTCTATACTTAAGCTTTTGATAAGTAACTTACCGATCCCTTCTCCAATCTTCGTTTTGAAAAAGGGCGAGAGCTGCTTCAAATCGTCTATGTCAACAACGGTCTCTTTCATAACCTTCTGATTTGATAACTTTTAAACTCAAAAACTTATCTTTACCCTATCTGTTCAGGAACGAACGGCAAATATTTTCATGCCGTCTCATGCAGAAAAACAGTACGGTGTTCAGCACCAGTATCTCATACAGGTAATAGGCCCATACATACCCGGACAACATGATGATAAACATGACGATGGTCCGCCCGTTGAAAGTCATCAAATCGATATATTTCATCAATTGTTTGCTTTGCTTCCGGAAATCGGTCCGGATATCTTGCGGAAAATCATCTCCATACTTGGCATGCAGATTCCGGAGCATCAATTGGAGCACCGGGGTAGCTTTCACCTGAATCAAAGTGTACCAGCGATACAACAGGTAAAAGAACTTCGTGATGCCATACTGGGTTTGTTTATGCTGTTCCACTACTTGTTCCAGTGATTGGAACTCCGCCCCCTTCTCTTTGCTGATGAAATAGAGATGCAATGTCTTGTAATAGTCTGTTATATTGGCCTGTAGCAGATGAGACATTCCCGACATCACCGCCAGGGCAAAGAACCAATAGCAGCCGGTTTGATGCGATAAGCGCAAAGCCAATCCTATGTAGATGGACGCAAACCAGATATCTCCGGCAAGTCCGTCAAGGATCCGGCCGATTTTTGACTTGATGCCGGTCAGCCGGGCCAATTGTCCGTCTACGCAATCCAGGATATTGGCACATATCAGGCAGATAATGCCGTAAACTGTATATATAAACTCGTCCTGGTAAAAAAGAAATCCGGTAGCCGCGCCCACAAAGATGGAAATGATAGTTATCATGTTCGGGGTCACACCGGTGTTCCGAAGAGCACGGGCTATCTGAAATCCTATGGGACGATAAAATATACGGTCTATGAAATTCTCCGTCTCGATCGACTTCAAAGAAGCCTCATACTCTTTATTCAGTTCTTTCATGCTTTGTTCATTTATAAGAATAACCGCCATCTACGACGACTATCTCCCCATTAAAATATTTATTTTCTATCAACATCTTATATACTTCCGCTACCTCTTCCGGCTCGCAGAAACGCCCCAGCGACACTTTCCGTTCGATGTTTTGGCGGATTTCGGCCGGCTTGGTTTTCTGCCATTCTGTATCTACGAACCCCGGAGCTACACCATTGACTCTCACCTCGTAGGGGACCAGAAACTTAACCAGATTTTTGACCAGACTGTGGACTGCACTTTTGGTGACACCGTATGCCAGCGAGACCGAATGTGGCTCGATAGCCATCAATGATCCTGTGAAGACCACACTTCCTCCTTTACGGATATGGCTGATAATCCGTTGCAATAAAAATACCGGAAAGTGTACATTCGCCGTAAACACCCGTTGCCAGTCGGCAAATTGCATCTTCTCGAACGCATCCCGGCATGTTATTCCGGCATTCAGCACCAATGCCTCTATCTGTATTTGTTGTTTGTCCAAATAAGTGGCTATCGTCTCGATACTGTGCATGTCCGAACTATCGGCTTGCAACACTCGGACAGAAACGCCATATAGGCTCTCCAGTTCTGTCCGTACCTCTTCGGCACGTTGTGTGTCTGAAGCGAAAGTCAATAATAACTGATACCCCGACCGAGCCAGGCATTCGGCCACTGCTTTACCGATACCTTTTGTCCCGCCGGTTATGAATGCATATTTTTCCATTTTCTTATTTTTCAGAAACTCCTTTTACTGAATCCGGTTTGGCCTGCCGTTGCGAACGTAGGTTGGCTTCGTAAGAGTCGTGTATAGTCTTTTTCAGGTTCGAAGAGGAAACTCCTGTTCCATACGGGAAATAAAATACCTGTACGCCCAATTCCTTCAGGTAATCATATTTTCCATACCAATCATCGCCTACGACAAATGCATCGATGTTCAATTTCTTGACGATTTCCGTATGGTCTAACGAATGCTGCGGAATGACAATATCCGGAGTTTTCAGAGCTTCGATAATCTGCAGACGCTCGTTAAACGGGATGATTGGTTTCGGTTTGTACGAGGCGACCAGTTCGTCTGTACTTACACCGACTATCAATATATCAGCCAGACTCCGCGCATAATTGATCATCCGCAGGTGGTTGTAATGGAACATATCGAATGTTCCGGATGTATATACAATAGTTTTATCTTTAAACATAAGTATTTAGTTCTTTGGTTTTAAGTTTATAGTTTATAAGTTCTTCGTTAGACGCTGGTTCGATTTCTAAAAAAACGTATA
>DWYO01000260.1 GCA_019118725.1 Candidatus Parabacteroides intestinavium
GACAGAGGGCAATCCGGTTGTTTTGTTGCAGAACCTGTCATTCAAACGTATTGAAGAAATTTTGGCAAACGAGGAGTTGATGGCCGAAATTAAGAAAGTCTACAAAGATTTTAGAACGTATGTAGATGTAAAACC
This sequence comes from Candidatus Parabacteroides intestinavium, assembly GCA_019118725.1. GTDB lineage: Bacteria > Bacteroidota > Bacteroidia > Bacteroidales > Tannerellaceae > Parabacteroides > Parabacteroides intestinavium. The sequence continues at coordinate 136 of DWYO01000260.1, forward strand.
TGACACGACAAAACCGTCTATAGCTTATTTCAGCATGGAGTATGGATTAACTAACGTGTTGAAAATCTATTCGGGTGGATTAGGAATTCTGGCAGGTGATTATCTGAAGGAGGCAAGTGATAATAACATCGATATGTGTGCTGTTGGTTTCTTGTATCGTTACGGTTATTTCACACAGACATTGTCGATGGACGGACAACAGATCGCAAATTATGAAGCTCAGAACTTCAGTTCTCTTCCGTTGGTTCAGATGATGGAAGCGAATGGTGAGCCGATGATTTTGGAAGTCCCTTATCCGGGTCGTACGGTTTATGCGAATATTTGGAAGGTAAATGTAGGCCGTGTTCCTTTGTATTTGATGGATACGGATATTCCACAGAATAGTGAATGGGACCGTTCGATCACCCACCAACTGTATGGCGGTGACTGGGAAAACCGTATGAAACAGGAGTATTTGTTGGGTATCGGTGGTATTCTGATGTTGAACAAGCTGGGTATTAAGAAGCAGGTTTATCATTGCAATGAAGGTCATGCTGCATTGATCAACGTACAGCGCATGGTAGATTATATTCAGAAAGATGGCTTGTCATTCAATCAGGCTTTGGAAGTAGTCAGAGCCTCTTCTTTATATACAGTTCATACTCCGGTTCCGGCTGGACACGATTATTTTGATGAGGATTTGTTCGGACGTTATATGGGTGAGTTCCCGGGTAAGTTAGGCATTAGCTGGCAGGAATTCATTGATATGGGCCGTGTGAATCCGGGTTCGAATGAGAAGTTCTGCATGAGTACATTCGCTTTGAATACATGTCAGGAGGCAAATGGTGTTAGTTGGTTGCATGGAAAGGTGTCTCAGCGTATGTTCGCTCCGATTTGGAAAGGCTATTTCCCGGAAGAGTTGCATGTAGGCTATGTGACTAATGGCGTGCACATGCCGACATGGGCTGCTACAGAATGGAAAGAGTTCTTCTATTCACGTTTCCATAAAAACTTCTATAAAGATCAGTCTAACCAGAAATATTGGGAAGCTATTCAAAGTATGCCGGATGAGGAGATTTGGGAAATCCGCAAGACTTTGAAGAATAAGCTGATCAAATATATCAAGAATGAATATAAGACTACTTGGTTAAAGAATCAAGGTGATCCGGCTAAGGTGGTTTCTATCTTGGATAAGATCAATCCGAACGCTTTGTTGATCGGTTTTGCTCGTCGTTTCGCTACCTATAAGCGTGCACACTTGCTGTTTACGGATTTGAACCGTTTGGCTAAGATTGTTAATAACGAGCAGTTCCCGATTCAGTTTGTATTCTCGGGGAAAGCACATCCGGCAGATGGAGGCGGTCAGGGCTTGATTAAGCATATTATCGAAATCTCTCGTCGTCCGGAATTTGAAGGCAAGATTATCTTCTTGGAAAATTATGATATGCGTCTGGCACGTCACTTGATTTCCGGAGTAGATGTTTGGCTGAATACACCGACTCGTCCGTTGGAAGCTTCCGGTACATCGGGTGAAAAGGCAGAAATGAACGGTGTGCTGAACTTGTCTGTTTTGGACGGTTGGTGGTATGAAGGTTATCGTGAGGGAGCCGGTTGGGCGTTGACGGATAAGCGTACTTATGATAATCAGCAGTATCAAGACCAGCTGGATGCAGCTACTATTTATAATTTGTTGGAGTCAGAAGTTATTCCGACTTATTATGCACGGAATAGTAAGGGATATTCTCCGGATTGGATCCAGTATATCAAGAATTCCATGTCTCAAATCGCATACGACTATACGATGAAGCGTATGTTGGACGATTATATTGACCGTTTCTACAATAAACTGGCTAAACGTTCGGCAGTCTTGGTTAAAGATAATTATGCTAAGGCGAAAGAAATCGCAGCTTGGAAGGAAGAGGTTGCAGCACATTGGGATTGTTGTGAGATATGCTCATTTACCAGCGATGCAGACTTTGCGGCTAATGGCCCGGTTGTCGGAAAAGAAGCTTCTTTCAGCTTGGTTGTCGACCGTCATGAGTTGCAAGGTATGATTGGAGTTGAGGCTATCATCACGAAGGAAGATCCGGAAAAGCATGAGCCGAAAATCGTGGATAAGTTCGAATTTAAGTTGGTTAAGGAAGAGGGCACGAAGATGTTCTTCGAACTGAAAGCAACTCCGGTGGAAGCAGGAAGCCAGAAAATCGGATTCCGTATGTTCCCCAAGAATCCGAATTTGCCTCATCGTATGGACTTCGCTTTTGTTCGTTGGATTCAATTGTAATCAGATTTATAAAGTCATTAAGCCAGGAATGCATCTTTCGAGGTGCATTCCTTTTTTATCTTGAATATGTTGGTTTATAACATTACTTTTCATATTGATGAGGATATTCTTCAAGCGTGTCTGAAATTCTTGAAGAGCGAGTATATCCCTCAAGTTACGAATAGCGGATTCATGCATTCTCCGCGTATGCATCGGGTGCTTCCTTATCAGGAGGAGGCGGATGCGCAAAGTTATGCCGTTCAGTTCCGGGTGAAGAATCTGGATACGCTGAATTATTGGATTGAGAATGAAGGCCGGAGAATTTCTAAACAATTGGCAGACCGGTTCGGACAGAAAGTAGTAGGGTTCGCAACTGTGCTGGAGGAGATAGATTTGTAATGCAGCGATAAGGCTATTCGTTGACAAGTAAACGGGAAAACAAGGCATCATCAGCTTGTTGGCAATAAGCAATTATGGTAAAAGAGCGTATCATATTAGGCATTGATCCGGGGTCGGTCATTATGGGGTATGGAATACTTCGTGTACTTGACAACAAACCGCATTTAGAAACAATGGGGGTTATCCAGTTGGGCAAGTATGAAGATTATTATCTTCGCCTGAAGAAGATTTTTGAGCGTGTACTGGGACTGATAGATCATTATCACCCGGACGAACTGGCTATTGAGGCTCCTTTCTTTGGTAAGAATGTGCAAAGTATGCTTAAGTTAGGACGCGCTCAAGGAGTAGCTATGGCGGCAGCTTTGGAGCGAGATATTCCGATTTTTGAATATGCACCTTTGAAGATAAAGATGGCTATTACAGGAAACGGAAATGCTTCGAAAGAGCAAGTGGCAGGTATGTTGCAGCGGCTTTTCCATATCCCTCAGGAGGCTATGTTGCCGCAATTGGATGCGACTGACGGGCTTGCTGCTGCTGTTTGCCATTTCTTTCAAACCAATCGCCCTACCGTAGAGAAGAAGTATTCAGATTGGAAGGATTTTATTGCTAAGAATCCGGATAAAGTGCGGAAATAATTTTTAGGAAAGAATGTATCTGTTTCCGGAATAATATGTTTACCTTTGACCTTAACTTTTAACCCAAATCGGTCATTAGACCGCTCAACGGTTCTTTTTTTCTGAAAGAAAGCTCTTCGGGCATTTTGCCCCTTCTGCCAGCATCTTGCTTCCCGACTTGCCTCGACGTAGCCCGCTACGCCTTCTGCAAGCCGAAAAGCAATCCGCAAGACATAAGAGGGCAATCTACCCAA
>DWYO01000261.1 GCA_019118725.1 Candidatus Parabacteroides intestinavium
ATTATTGCATGCGCTTCTACAACCGCCAGTTTGAGACACGCTCCCAGTCCAACAAGGACGTATTGACCCGTTTTGAATCGCTGCTTGACGATTATTTCTTAAGTGGAAAACCTCAAACCGAAGGCTTGCCTACGGTAAAATATTTTGCTGATAAGGTATTTCTTTCTCCGAACTATTTCGGAGATTTGATTAAGAAAGAAACGGGTAAAACCGCACAGGAATACATTCAGAACAAGTTAATCGACACAGCCAAGGAACTTATCGCCGGGACAAATAAAACCGTCAGTCAAATTGCCTACGAACTCGGTTTCCAATACTCCCAGCATTTCAATCGGATTTTCAAGAAAAACGTAGGTCAAACACCCCGCGAATACCGGGAAATGGCTTAATCCGATCAAGGGTCAAGGCTCATATCGGTCCCCGATATATACCCATTCATAATAGCATAAAAGGTAAGTCCGGAAACCGTTTTAATACCTAATTTGGCTGTAATATTTTTCCGATGGGTAAGAACGGTGTTGAGACTGATGCTCAGCTGATCGGCTATTTCCTTATTGGTATAACCGCTCACAACAAGACGAAGGACATTGACCTCACGGACAGATAAACCTTTATTGTTTTCCGAGTGCGAATTAGCATCGGCCAACGAAAGGAACGACTCTATCTGTTCAATCAAAGTTTCCAAAGGAGCCTCTTCCGCTATCAGGTTCATAGCCCCCGAAAGCGGAAGTGCATCCATCGTATGCTGCATCAGAACGATCGTCTTTGCCCGACGAGGCAAAAAGAAATCTATATGTAGCAGGAAATAGTTAGCATTGGTGAAATAAAAATCAGCCATTTCAGCCGATTTCTGCGTAAAATCCGGATAGTTGGTAAAACGAGATACCGTCAACGGAGAAAAATACTCATTCAAGATACATTCCAAGCCAACAGCCTGCAATGTATCAGGCAATAGAATCGCAATCTGTCTGTTTCGAGGCATTATCAAATTTATTTCTTAAGATTAAACCGCTCCATTTGACGAATCATAGGTTGCACAATACGATAACGGATCCGGTTATGTTGCTTCATGTCTTTTTCCAAGCTACTGATGGCAAAGAGTACCGCATAGCAGAGATTTTCATTATATTCTCCGGAAAGATGTTTAATCATAATACTCTTCAAGTCGGCCAACAAAGCCTCCGCATTCTCTTCATCAGCCTCCACATCTCCCAAGCACTCCTCATCCTCCATAAAAACAGCCGTGGCCCATTGACGGCCCAGTGCCAAACAATAAGGGAACCATTCTCGCTCATCTTTTTCAATTTGAGCCATTAACCGTTCTTTGAACGATTGAAAAAAACGTCCGATCAAAGCCAATGTCTTATTAGCGGACCCATCTTGAGCAATAAACAGCTCCAAATGCCGAGCGATATTCGGAATCTGATAACGTAAATAATAGTGATTTGTCTTATTTAAATAGTCGATTATCTGCGAAAGATGAAATGCTTTCAGCCTCTTTTCCGGGAAATATTCCTCATTCAGGAAAGTGTTTATAATAACCAGCAGGAAATCAACATCCAGCTGATGCTCCTCGCAGACCTGACGAATAGACTTATCCTTCAAGCCCAAACGAATTCCCAGCCTGTTAAGAACAGGAATGAGTGAGGTGTGTGCTTCCACCACCTCACTCATTAACATATTGGAATGAATCAATGACATCGTGCCATCAAGCTTCTTCCCATTGCTTACGCAACAGATTCAACGCATTCACAACAGCCGCTGCCTTATCTTCACTTTGACAGCCACACTCGAAGCTCACATATTTATTATAGCCAATGGCCTTCAACCCCTTGAAGCCTTCCACATAATTATCAGCTTCACCGTCTTCACCTGGCATACTGCGGCGTTTCAGACTAGCAACATGAACATGCTGCAAATACTCGCCCGCCGAGATAAAGGCACCCATATCTGATGTCTCTTCCCACGACATGTGCCAGAAATCCCCCATACAACGGACACCCGGATTATTAATATCGCGACAAAGAGAAGCCGCATCAGCCACCTGACGCAAATAGAATGCCTCTTTACGATTCAACGGTTCAAATATTACAGTTGTACCATGCTCATGCGCGAAATTACCCAATTCATTGAATTGTTCGCACAAGAAATCCCGTGTCTCCTGCGTATGTGGCATGCAAGGCTTTTGTCCGTTGAATGCCGGAACAATGATTACACCAACCGAACCCAACTCACCGGCTGCAGCAAGGATTTCTTTCATTGTGTCCATACACTCCTGACGCACCTTCGGGTCTGTAGACAAGATGAACCCTTTGAATCCGGCACAAATCGCACTAATCTTGATATTACGTCCATTCAACGCCTGTTTCAACTCATTGACACGTTTTGCCAAATCGCCTCCACCCGGCTCAAGACCAACCACACCGTTCTTTTCCATAAAGTCCAGCTTCTCATTCAGGCTATCACCCGGAGCCACACCTTCTTGCAAAGAAAGATTCAGCTGAGCAGACTGATAGGGTATTCCAGCAAACTGAGCAGCCGGAGCAGCCTCCGTTGAAGCCGGCTTGCCCGTACACGAAGCAAGAGTTGTACCTCCTACCGCCATAGCTGCTCCCGAGAGCCCCACCTTCAGGAAATTTCTTCTATTTAATGCCATACCTTTTCTATTTATTTTTTATCAATCGGTGTTCCTGGAACCGGCACAACAAAACCGCTCATATCCATCTTGCCTAAGTTCAGGTCTTTCGGCGTATAATCCAGAGCAGAAGCCGTCATAGCATCCCACGTTGTTTCTGCACCCGTATAAGCAGATTCACGGCCCATGATTGCTGCCATATTCGGAACAGCTGTTTCCGATGCCTGCTCAATCGGCTTATTAGCACGGATGCAATTGATCCAATTTACATGCTCCAAGGTATAAGGGTCTGTCTGTTTATAGGTATTCTTTTCAGCCTCGAAATCATATTTCCAAATGACATTTCCTGCCAAATCCTTGATTTCCATCGTTGAGCTATCCCATGAACCTTTAGTACCCTGAATAAACTCGCTCACGTTATTGGCACAGCCATCGATCTGACGACACATACTATGCAGATGAATACCGTTTTCCATGACAAAGTCAACGCTAAAGTTGTCGTATTGGTCACCCGTCAGACGACGTTGGCGAGAGCCGAAACCAACGGCTTTAACCGGTTTTAATCCGCTGAACCATGTAAATACATCGATATTATGTACGTGTTGCTCTACGATATGATCACCCGAAAGCCATTTCCAGTTTACCCAATCCTTAATCATCCATTCGCAATCACTCCATCCAGCCTGACGTTCACGGTACCACAACATGCTCTGGTTCCAATAAACAATACCGCCCGTGATTTCACCAATCAAGCCTTCCATTACCTTCTTGTAAGACTCTACATAACAACGCTGATGGTGACGTTGTGTACCGGTTACCACACACAGGTTCTTCGCCTTAGCCTGTTTAGCTGTAGCCATGATTGTACGATAACCCACCGGATCTACGCAAATCGGTTTCTCCAAGAAGCAATGTTTGTTCTTTTCCACAGCATACTTGAAGTGCTCCGGACGGAACACAGGAGGAGTCGCTACGATAACCACATCAACACCGCTGTCGATAACCTGCTTGTAGGCATCCAGACCCACAAAACGCTTATCGGCAGGAATATCAATATTCTTTTCCTTCTTCAATTTGTCAGCCAGCTCATCCACACGTTCTTTGAATGTATCTCCCAAAGCAGTGATAGTAACCCCATTCGCTGCTGCAAGGAAATTGAATGCAGCTCCTGAACCACGGCCGCCACAACCGATTACACCAGCTTTCAACTCTTTTCCGTCTGTTGCCATATCCGGCAATTCCGGAATATAATACGTACCGGGTTCTTTCAATGCCTTCGGTGCATTTGAACCGGCACTGCTTCCGCCACTACAAGAGGTTAATACGGTGGCAGCACTACCGCCGCCAATTGCACTCAAGGCTCCAGCCATTGCTGTACTTTTCAGGAATGACCGTCTACTGATTCCATTATTCATTTTCATAAATATTGTTTTTTTAGTCAGCAATTATATTACTTACTTTTGTTTTTGATTCTTTCGTTTTTTAGTTGATCGGCTTTAACGAGGCTCCAACGACAGAACTTCGGGCCCATGCCCTTATGATTTTTCCGCCTTGTCACCTCGTCCCTTCGTCTGCTTATTTATCATATTCACACACTACGCGGAATCCTATTCCTTTAATATCGGAATACCACCAAATACTCTTAGGCTGTTGCGGGTCGGTTTTCAGCCATGCGTCATGCTGCGTATGAGCACGAGCCGCACAACGCACCTCCGCTGCATCTGAGGTATAGTTACCCCCCCGGACAACCCATTCATCTCCTTCGGTAGAAATCGGATCGGTTACGCTTTCGCCCCCTTTCTTATAAGCTTCAGGATCATATTTATCCGCGCAATATTCCAACACATTCCCCAGCATATTTTTCAAGCCGAAAGGATTTGCCTTCACAGCCGAAGGCTCCTGTGTCTTGTTCTGACTGTTTTTCGCATAAATCACATACGAACTGATGCTGTCAGTTTTTGCATCAAAGAACTTACGCCAAAATCCCTGATCAGAAAAATCTTTCGGATTACCACTGAAGAAGTAAGGAGTCTCACTTCCTCCACGGGCTGCATATTCCCATTCCGCTTCCGTCGGCAGACGGTATTTCTTACCAGTCTTCTTAGACAACCACTGGCAGAAAGTCTCTGCGGCATAATGCGTCATGGTTATTGCCGGACGGTCTCCACTTCCCCATCCCTGGTCCGGGAACCCGAACGGAGGTGTTGGTCCGGAAATCGCATCCACATCCGGATCACTGCTATTGTTTGCATAAACCGTTTCAGGCGGAGTACGTCCTTCGCTCATTGTATTGGCAAAGAAAGCCCAATACTGATCCCACGTCACCTCTACCTCGGCCATAAAGAACGGACTTACCGTCACACTCCGTACCGGAGATTCGTCCGGCTGATGGAACGGTTCATTTTCAGGACTTCCCATCTGGAAAGTTCCACCCGGGATAGCAATCATATTAAATGAAACCATCGTGCCCGGAATCTTTTCCGTATAATTGGCAAACGAAGTAATCGGTGTAGCTTCCTTATAGAACAAGCTGGTATCCACCACGGCTGCTTTTTGTGCACCGGGAATTCCGGTCATCTGTGCATGCGAATAATTCGGATTATAATGTCCGGCATCCAGGTGGCAGCTGATGCATTGTAAATCCAGCTTCTTTTCGTTCTCTTCATAATACAAGTGAGCGGTCACGCCCTCATCAGTAATTCCTTCGGGAAACAGATTCTGGTGACAATCTTTGCAGGATTCATTGGGGATATATTTTACCGCATGTTCTAATTCGGATTTCATGTCCCAATTGAAATCTGCACTATCCTTTGTCAGATAAGACCACACGTCCTTCATTCCCAAACGCATTTTCGCCGAATAATGCGCCCACGTCTGGGACTGTGGCGGTAAATGGCAATCCACGCAATGCGTCAACACACCGCTTCCGTTGTTGACATGCTTGGACAATTTCCAACTATCATAGACATGGGGATGGACATGACACATCATACAGGACTCATCGGATGAGAAATACACCGAAGTCTTATAAGCTCCAATCATGATACCCGCTCCTAAGCCTAAGCCGACCAGCAGGACAAAAGGTTTCCCTTTGAAAAAGTTTCTTTTCTTGTCAGAATGTAAATTATGACTCATTTTTCCGTTCGTGTTAAAATGGCATTTTTATGTTAAGTCTAAGAAGCAGTTTTTGAATTTCTTCGGAAAATAGT
>DWYO01000262.1 GCA_019118725.1 Candidatus Parabacteroides intestinavium
CGCACACTTATGTGTCAAAAAATTCATGCCTATGTTCGTTTCCGTTTATGCCTATATTCATCGGTGTTTATGCCTAACTTCGTCCATGAATATAGGCATGAATTTTCCCGTTCCGCATTCATCTTTTAAAAAACGGAAATAATCTCCTTTGAAATGAAATAACGTTGAAGGAAAAATGTAATTTTGTCCTCGAAATAGAAAGCAACATGAATCCATTAGAAATTATTCAAAAATATTATCTGGAGCACTCCGAGGCCTACCATATATTAACCGTCCATAGCCGGAGTGTAGCCGACAAGGCATTGGAAATAGCCCGGATGCACCCGGAACTGAATCTGGATCTGACCTTTATCGAGGAAGCGGCCCTGCTACACGATATCGGCATCTTCAAATGTGACGCGCCAGATATTGATTGTCATGGCGATGCTCCCTATATTTGCCACGGGTATCTGGGCGCAGAACTGATGCGCGCCGAAGGATTCCCACGCCATGCCCTGGTATGCGAACGACACACCGGGACCGGTATTTCCCTGAAAATGATTGAAGAGCAACACCTGCCGGTACCGCACCGCGATATGCGACCGGTATCGATGGAAGAGCAGCTCATCTGTTTTGCGGATAAATTTTATAGCAAAACCCATTTGGACAAGGAAAAGAAAATAGAGAAAATACGGAAAAGCCTTTCCAAATACGGAGAAGAGACGTTAGCCCAATTTGATGCGTGGCATAAATTCTTTTTAGGGGAATAAATGAATTTTAGGGGAATAAATGAACGAGACTTGCCTTTTTATTATACCTTTGCCAACTGTAAAGGCATACGGTGAATTTATACGTAATGAAATATAGAGTTCTATTAACCCTATTCATCTATATAATAGGCAGTTGGGCACTGGATGCCCAGCGAAAGACGACCCCACCCGTTTATACGTCTGACCCGATTGCCGCCGATTCGACCCGATTGGGAGAATTGGCGGTACGAGATTCTGTCGCCCCTATCGACTCTGCCTCAACCGACTCCACCTCCCGTACCGGACTGGATGCTCCCGTGGCTTATCAAGCGACCGACTCGATTGTCATGACCGCAGACAACAAAGCCTATCTGTATGGCGAAGGGGATGTCAAATACCAACAAATCCAACTTCAAGCCGAACTGATCCAAATGAGTATGGACAGTAGTCTGGTGTATGCCACCTTCGGACTGGATTCCATAGGCGAGCCTTTTGGCTACCCGTTGTTCATAGACGGAGGCGACCAGTACGAATCTAAAACCATGCGGTATAATTTTGAGACGAAGAAAGGATACATTACCGATGTCATCACCCAGCAGGGCGAAGGGTACGTCACGGCGGGAAGGACCAAAAAGACCGAAACAGACGCGCTGAATATGGTGGGCGGAAAATATACGACCTGTGATGATCATGAGCATCCGCACTTCTATATCCAGATGACCAAAGCCAAGGTGCGCCCGAAAAAGAACATCGTCACCGGACCGGTCTATATGGTATTCGAAGATGTCCCGTTGTACCCGTTGGGATTGCCTTTCTGCTTTTTCCCCTTCTCCAGCACCTATTCGTCAGGTATCATCATGCCTACCTTCGGAGATGAGTCGGAACGCGGATTCTACCTGCGTGACGGAGGATATTATTTTGCCATCAACGACTATATCGACCTGGCCCTGACGGGCGAGATTTATACGAAAGGCTCATGGGGGCTTTCCGCCAAATCCAGCTACCGGAAGCGTTATAAATTTTCAGGTAATTTCATGGCTTCCTACCTGGTATCGAAGTATGGTGATAAAGGATTGCCTGATTATAGCGTGTCCAAGGACTTCAAACTGACCTGGACGCATACACAAGACGCCAAGGCGAATCCCTATTTATCGTTCTCGGCAAGTGTCAACTTTGCAACGAGTAGCTATGACCGGAACCAGCTATACGGATTGTACAACCCGGAATCTACCAGCAACACGAAAGGTTCGACGGTCAATATCACCAAACGGTTTCCCAATAGCCCGTTCAGCATTTCCGGAACAATGTCGGTAAACCAGACTACCCGCGACTCATCCATTTCGGTGACGCTCCCGGATGTAACCGTCACGATGAGCCGTATCTACCCTTTCAAACGCAAACATGCCGTAGGTAAAGAACGGTGGTATGAAAAGATTTCAATGTCGTACACCGGATATTTAAGAAACAGCATCCAGACGAAAGAGAATCTGTTATTCAAATCTAACTTGATAAAGGACTGGAACAATGCCATCCAGCACCGTATTCCGGTGAGCGCGACTTTTACGCTCTTCAAATATTTGAATATCTCGCCATCGTTCAACTATACAGAGAACTGGTACACGCACAAAGTAAAACAGGCATACGACCGGCAGACCGGAGAGATGGCACCAACCGATACCACGTATGGCTTCTATCGTACGTATGAGTATGACGCATCCATCTCCGCATCTACCACATTATACGGATTCTTCAAGCCGCTTCCTTTCTTCGGAGGAAAGAAAATCGAGATGATCCGTCACCGCATGGAGCCCTCTATCAGCTTCAGTGCACGCCCGGACTTCGGGGCATCCAAATACGGATTTTATGAGAATTACGTCTACACCAATGCACAAGGAGAGGATGTGACCGTACAATATTCGCCATTTGACGGACAAATATTCACACCGCCTTCGGCAGGAAAATCCGGATCGGTATCGTTTACCTTAAATAATAATGTGGAAATGAAGATCCGTTCCGACAAAGACTCTACCGGATTTAAGAAAATCAGCCTGATCGATAAACTTTCGTTCTCGCAATCTTACAATATGGCGGCCGATTCCTTTAAATGGAGTGACCTGTCCATCAACTTACGTTTGAAATTCTCGAAAAACTATACGTTGAATTTGAACGGGACATTCGATAATTACCTTTATGAATATGACGAAACAACGAATCGGGCTCACCGAATCGATAAAATGAGATGGGGAGAAGGCAAATTCCCGCGCTTGCGCCAGACGGGTACCAGCTTCTCTTATACCTTCAATAATGATACCTTCAAGAAATGGTTTGGAGGAGGTGATGAGTCATCCGATAAAAACAATGAAAACGGGAACGGTACGTCACCTGATGAAAACAATACCGAAGGCCCCCAAGAGGGAGAAAAAAAACAAGAACGCCTGTTGGGTAAAAAGAAAGATGAGGGCGAATACGATTCGGACGGATATTATAAAAATACCGTTCCCTGGAGCTTGTCATTCAATTATAGCATGAGCTTGTCTTATGGTGATTTTAACAGGAACAAAAACGAATACGATTACCGGCTTACTCATGCGCTGAGCTTTAACGGGAATATCCAGCCAACCAAGAATTGGAGATTTAATTTCAATGCAACATACGACTTTGACACACATAAGATTTCTTATCTGACGTGCAATCTCACCCGAGACATGCACTGCTTCCAGATGACGGCCAGCTTTATTCCTATAGGGCCTTATAAGTCCTATACCTTCTCTGTAGCCGTCAAATCTTCGCTCTTGAAAGACCTGAAATACAACAAGAGCAGCAGTTATCGGGAAGGTCAACAATGGTATTGATGCTTTCACCAATCAATCGGCTCCTGGCCGGTGGCAATCAAATAATCATTGGCCTTGCTGAAATGTTTGTTGCCAAAGAACCCGCGATAGGCGGAAAGAGGCGATGGGTGTGCGGATTTTAGCACCAGATTACGTGTAGCATCGATGAATGCACCTTTCTTTTGTGCATACGATCCCCACAAAATATACACCAGATGATTCCGTGATTCCGCCAACCGATGAATTACGGCATCCGTAAAAGTTTCCCATCCCCGATTCTGATGCGACCCGGCTTGATGGGCTCGGACGGTCAGAGTGGCATTCAATAAAAGGACCCCCTGATCAGCCCACCGATTCAGATTCCCGCTTTTCGGCATAGGCTTTCCCAAATCATTTTCTATTTCCTTGAATATATTTACCAGCGAAGGAGGAAACGGAGTTCCGTCCTGCACCGAAAAGCAAAGGCCATGAGCCTGCCCCGGTTCATGATAAGGATCCTGCCCTAAAATAACTACTTTCACCTTGTCAAACGGACAATGCGCAAAAGCATTAAATATGTAAGGTCCGGGCGGATATACCGTAGTAGACCTGTATTCCTGACGCACAAAATCCGTCAGAGTCTTAAAATATTCTTTCTCAAACTCCGGAGCCAGTTGTTCTTTCCAACTTTGTTCTATCTTAACATCCATACGCTTTTATTCTTTTAAGTATTTGAGTTCATACGTTTTCCAACTCTCCAAATAGAATCAGCAAAATTAAGAAGCTGTTTGGAATTTATTCCAGCTTTTTATAAAGAATGTTTTCGAGGATTTTCAGTTGTTCTTATGAGGAGCATAGCGGGCTATGTGACGAATAAGAACGGAGAAAAAGACCGGAAACAAATTTAGAA
>DWYO01000263.1 GCA_019118725.1 Candidatus Parabacteroides intestinavium
ATAGGCATAAACGAATCCAAACATAGGCATCTTTTCATCCAAAGATAGGCATGAATTTTCATCTCCGTAACCTCCTCTAAAAAAGCGTCAAAGCAAAAATAAAACGGAAACGCTTGCGTAGTTCTGAAAAAGTTATTACTTTGCACCCGAATCTATAAATAAACTAAACAACTAAGAAACTTAGTAATACCCAGAAAAACGATGATTTGGAATGAAACTATCGAATGCATGGACCGCGATGAAATGCGGAAATTGCAAAGCATCCGGTTACGGAGAGTCGTTGAACACGCATATCATAACTCCCCTTTCTACCGGAAAAAGATGCAAGAATTAGGTATTGTACCGCAAGACATACAATCTATCGACGACATCACCAAGCTGCCTTTTACGGTAAAGCAGGATTTGCGCGACAACTATCCGTTCGGACTGATGGCCGTTCCCATGTCTGAAATTGTCCGCCTGCACGCCTCATCCGGCACAACGGGCAAGCCGATCGTAGTAGGCTATACCCGCAAAGATTTGGGTATCTGGGCCGAAGCCGTCTCCCGATGCCTTACCGCCGGCGGAATCACCAAGAACGATTTGGTTCAAGTATCCTACGGGTACGGATTGTTCACCGGTGGCTTGGGGCTCCACGATGGGATACAGAATATCGGAGGTACAGTAATCCCGATGAGCAGCGGAAACACTCAAAAACAGATTCAGTTGATGCACGATTTCGGTGCAAAGGCTTTGGCCTGCACTCCTTCTTACGCGTTATACTTGGCAGAAACCATACACAGCTCCGGCATTCCGTTGGAAGAGTTCCAATTACGGGCTGGATTTTTCGGAGCTGAACCATGGACAGAAAACATGCGGAAGGAATTACAGGAGAAATTGAACATCAAAGCATACGACATCTACGGACTCACCGAGATATCCGGCCCGGGGGTAGGCGGAGAGTGCGAGTGCCAAAACGGAACGCACCTCTGGGAAGACCACTTCTTCCCCGAAATTGTAGACCCGCAGACCTTGCAACCGGTAGAACCGGGGGAAGTAGGCGAACTGGTATTTACCACTCTTACCAAAGAAGGAATGCCTATGTTACGCTACCGGACAAGAGACTTGACCCACTTGATTTACGAGAAATGCGATTGCGGACGCACGGCGGTACGCATGGGTAGAATTTTAGGACGAAGCGATGATATGCTGATTATCCGAGGCGTGAATGTATTCCCATCTCAGGTAGAATCGATTATTCTGGAACTTCCGGAATTCGAAGCACACTATTTAATCGTGGTAGATCGTGTAAACAACACAGATACTTTCCAAATCCAGGTAGAAGTCCGTCCGGAATATTATTCAGACGAGATGAACAAGATGCTGGCTCTGAAAAAGAAAATAACAGACCGCATCCAAAGCGTTATCGGACTGAAACCGGATATCCGCATCGTCGAGCCACGAAGCATCGAACGAAGCATGGGGAAAGCAAAACATGTGATTGATAACAGAAAGTTGGTATAATTAATAAGTAATTGGTAGTTAGGAACTGTAACAATATATATAAGGAAACAAGAACGGGATAAAAACAAAACCCCGCCCCCCTAACTACCAACTACTCAATAAAAAGGAGGCAACAATATGCTGATCAAACAATTATCTATTTTCTTGGAAAACAAGAAAGGCCGTTTTACGGAAGTTGCAAAATTATTAGGAGAAGCAGGGGTAAACATGTCTGCTTTTACCGTGTCAGAAAACTCGGATTTCGGGATCCTTCGTCTGATCGTCTCAGATACCGATAAAGCCATACAGGTATTGCGCGAGCATTTGTATGCTGTCAGCGTGGCCGAGGTGATTTGCCTGCATTGTCCCAATCAGCCCGGAGCATTGGCTAAAGCTATGGAAATCATTACCGCAGCCGGTATATTTGTAGAATATATGTACGCATTCTCACAAGGCGAAGCAGCTAATGTAATCATTCGCCCGGACAACATCGAGCGCTGTGCCGAAGTGCTGAAGGCCAACAAACTGGAACTGATAGCCGCCAGCGATTTGTACAAGCTCTAAGAGCCTGTTTAAATTTAATCCGTTTCTATCTTGTTTTTCGCAAAGAATCACTATCTTTGCACGCTGAATGTATTTTTCTGATGAAAAAGGTTATATTACTATGGATGATGAGTGCAGTCTTGTTTACCTCGTGTGGCGAGTATAACAAGATATTAAAAAGCACAGATTATGAGTTGCAGTATTCTTATGCAAAGAAATATTTTAATGCAAAGCAATACTCCAAGTCAGCGACGTTGTTGGAAGAACTTGTTTCCATCTTCAAAGGTACTTCTCATGCGGAAGAATCGCTCTACCTGCTTGCCCAAAGTTATTACGGACAAGAGGACTATCAGACGGCCTCTCAATATTTTGAGACCTATTACAAGACTTATCCCAAAGGGGAATATACGGAGTTAGCCCGTTACTATTCGGGATACGGACTTTATTTGGATTCTCCGGATCCGAAACTGGACCAGAGCCAGACCTATAAGGCAATCGAACAGATGCAACTCTATCTGGATTATTATCCGCAGAGTGAACGAGCTCCCGAAGCGCAGCAAATCATGTTTGAATTGCAAGAAAAACTGGCTTTGAAAGAATTGTTGGCAACACGCCTATACTTCAATTTGGGAACTTATATGGGTAACAACTATTTGTCAGCAGTCATCACGGCTGAAAACGCATTGAAGAATTACCCCTATTCCAAGTATCGGGAAGAATTCATGTACTTGATGTTGCGCTCCAAATACGAGCTGGCATTAGTCAGCGTGGAAGAGAAACTCCAAGGGCGTTACCGTGACGTTGTAGACGAATACTACAACTACACGAACGAATATCCGGAAGGAAAATACATGAAAGAGGCAAAGAAATATTTTGAATACGCAAATAAGCGAATCACAAATACGTATTAAAAAACGGAATTAATCAATATAAACGAAAGTATGGATTACAGAAAAAGCAACGCTCCGACGAATACGGTTACGCGCGACATGATGAAATTGTGCGCGGACACAGGTAATGTGTACGAGACTGTAGCGATTATTGCCAAACGGGCGAATCAGATTAGTGTTGAAATGAAACAAGACTTGGAAAAAAAGCTCCAGGAATTTGCTTCGTATAATGATAATCTGGAGGAAGTGTTCGAAAACAGAGAGCAAATCGAAATCTCCCGTTATTACGAAAAATTACCGAAGCCTACGTTGATTGCGGCTAAAGAGTATGAAGACGGA
>DWYO01000005.1 GCA_019118725.1 Candidatus Parabacteroides intestinavium
GAATCCGGGGGCTGAATACCGTCCGTTTGTCCGTTGGTGGTGGAATGGCCTGCGTGTGGATGGCAAAGAGATTCTGCGGGAGTTGGATTTGATGAAGAGTGTCGGTATCGGAGGTGTCGAAATCAATTCAATCGGTTTCCCCGGCGAGGCGGATAGCTTGGGCTATAAGATAAAGCCTTACCTGTCTGATGAATGGGTGGATATGGTGCGTTTGGCGGCCGATGGATGCCGGGAACGGGGCATGATATGTGACATGATAGCCGGTTCGGGCTGGCCCTTTGGCGGAGAGTTCCTTCCTCGCGAACAACAATTGCAGATGCTTACGGTAGAGACGGTAAAGATTGACGGAGGCGCGAATGGCAAGTCTTTCTCGATCGATAAGGAGGATTTGCTGGGACGGGTGAATCCGCCGATCATGTCGAAGAATGACAATCCGTTGAAAGAGCTGCTTTATATCCGTCTGATGCCGGCTAAGGTGGATAAGTTCACGGAAGGGGTGAACTACGATAATCTGGCAGGGAAGGAGACGATTACCTTTGACGTCCCGGCAGGCAAGTATGTGGCTTACTTCTTTGTGAAGATGACGGGATATATGAATGTCATCGAAGGGGCTCCCGGAGCGTGTGGGCCGGTATTGAACCACTTCGATAAAAATGCGGTGTTGGCTTATATTGACCGGTTATCCGACAAATTGCAGTTTACCGGTCCGCAGATGAAGGGGAAGGTCCGCGCTACATTCGTAGACAGCTTCGAACTGGAGGGTGCCAACTGGAGTGATGAGCTGTTGCAGGAGTGGGAGGAATATTACGGATATTCTTTGCTGCCTTACCTGCCTTACGTGATCCGTAAGGTCGGACACATGGGGAATCCGTTACCCGAGGATTACGGGTGTGAGTTCTCCGAGGAGATAACGGAAGATGTAGTCCAGCGCATACGCAATGACTTCGAGCGTTTCCAGATAAAGCTGTTCCAAGAGAATTTCATTGATACCTATAATAACTGGTGCCATGAAAATGGCGTGCAATCGCGCATCCAGGCATACGGCCGGGCTTTGCATCCGTTGGAGTCTGCCATGTATATTGATATTCCGGAATGCGAGACGTGGTTCCGTGACGGGCTGGGCGTTGATTTTCCGGATAATGATATTTATCGGGGGCGTTCCCACTCGATGGTGAACAAGTTTGTGCAGTCCGGTTCCTTGCTTGCCGGAAATGGCCGGGTAAGTTGCGAGGAGATCACCAATACCGGCGAGATATTCCAGTCTACGTTGGAGGAGATAAAGATTGCTGGCGATATGAGCAATGTATCCGGTGTGAACCATTCCATCCTGCACGGATTCAATTATAGTCCGAAAGAGGCTCCGTTCCCGGGATGGATAAAGTTTGGCGAGTATTTCAACGAGAATAATACGATGTGGCCTTACTATAAATATTGGATGGATTATAAGGCACGTGTATCGGCGGTATTGCAGAACAGTATTCCGCAGGCTGATATCGCCATCCTTCCTCCGTTGGAAGATATGTGGTCGGTGTTGGGACAGCAACGTGACCCGTTCCCTGAAAATGTCTATCCGGCCTACGCGCATGATTTGTGGCAGAACTTGCATCAGAACGGAAACGGATGTGATTATGTGAGCGAACATATCATCCAGCAGGCAAAGATAAAGGGAGGCGAATTGCGCTTTGGCCCGCGTTCTTATAAAACGCTGATGTTGATGGAGGTGGAGAGCATGGATCCGGAAACCGCTTCGGCTTTGGAGAAATTCGTGGCTTCCGGAGGCCGTATCGTTTGCATTGAGAAGATTCCGTATCAGAGTGTGGGATTCCGGGACTATGAAAAGAAATCGGCTGAGGTGAAGCAGACAATAGATCGCATCCGCAAGAACTATCCGGAGCGTTTTGTCCGTATCGATGCGCCTTCGGGCGATAATCAGACGGCCTGGTACCAGCGTGTGCAACAGGATTTGCATCTTACTCCGTATGTGAAGGTAGACCGTCCGACCAAATGGATGTTCTACAATTATTATAAGTCCGGCAAACGGGATATTTTCTTCATCACCAACTTCAGTAGTTTGGAGAATCAGCAGGTGAAGGCAGAGTTTGCTCCGGAGTTGATGAAGAAGCAGGCTTGGGTCTGGATTCCGGAGACGGGCGAGCGCTATCTGCTCCCGAAGGAGGGCAATACGCTGAACTTGCATTTCAACCCGGCGGAAACGAAGTTTATCGTGTTTGATACCGACAAGGAGGGGGAGATGTATCCGTATGTCTGGAAAGAGGAGCCGAAAGAGGCAACCGCGGTCAACGGCCTTTGGAAAGTCAAGGCTACGCATTGGGACGGTAGCGTGAAGGAGTTCGAGATGGAGCACCTGCAGGACTTCAATACGTTGCCATTTCCGTGGTTCCGTAACTTTGCGGGTACGGTGGAATATACTATCGACCTGAATGTGGAGAATCCGGACGCATACAGCGTATTGAACGTGGGTAAGGCGCGTGGCGTAACGGAGCTTTATCTGAATGGCGAGAAGATTGGCCTGAACTGGTATGGCGAGCATAAATATGCTATCGGCGGAAAGCTGAAGAAGGGCAATAATACGCTTACCGTGAAGGTGGTTACTCCGCTGGGCAACTACGCCAATTCGTTGGTGAACAACCGGACCGCCAAGCGTTATGCGCATTCTATGCGTGCTTTGGGTCTGGAAGGACCAGTAAGGATGTATTAGAAAAAAGTCTGTCGGTTTGAAATAGCAAGGGGTTGTGTCAAAATGAATGTTTTGATGCAACCCCATTAAGGTGTGTCAGAATTAGCAAAATGCAAGGCATTGAGGAGGAGGGCGACAGGAGTTTGCTGGAGTAAATGACTTAGCCCGAATTCCGAAAATAACGCAGCAGTTTGCAATTATGACACACCGTCTTGGTGTTATATCTCCTATCCCACTACATAAACGATTTGTCCGTCCGGTTCAATCTCATACGGCTGTCCGTTGATGGTCACATCCTCGTAAGAGGAAATTTCCCGGTCTACTTCAGATGTATATTCCGCATTCCATTTCAGATGAATTTGAATAGAAGGTGCCGGGGTGAAAGAGGGTATCTCAATGGAAAAATCAACCGTTCCGCTATCTTTTTCCAAAAAAGAAAGAAAATCTCCATAGGCCTCAGTTGAATCCAAAATCAGATAATGCTTCCCTTCAAATTCACCGATTTCCAGCAGAGGAATAATAAATGTAGCATCCTTATCGAAGGTTACACTTACCCGGTAATAATCTTTGATAAGGCCCATATCGTATACCTGCAACAAATCATTCCCCTCTTTGTCTTGGATATATAGATAAATCCTTGGCTGGGGTATTGATGGCCCGGTGTAAGGGGGAGGATCCATCTTATTGCACCCGGTAAAGCCTAACAGCATGAAAAGGAATGGGAAAATAACCAGTAATGTTTTCATACATACATAAATTAAAAAATTAAACATACAATTTCTATTCCACTACATAAACGATTTGTCCGCCCGGTTCAATCTCATACGGCTGTCCGTTGATGGTCACATCCTCGTAAGAGGAAATTTCCCGGTCTTTTTCAGAAACATATTCCGCATTCCATTTCAGATGGAGATTAAGGACTCCGGGTTGAGGCTCAAGGGATGGAAGTTCAATAGAAAATCCTATAGTTCCACTATCCGCTTGGATGTATTTTCCCCAAACATTCGGATCAAGATAAGCAGATGTCAGATTCAGATAACGCACACCTTCCTGTTCATCTACCGTCAACCAAATATAAGGAATGCTTTCCCCGCCTTCGAGAACAGTGAGTATTTGATATTCGCTTGTTACTTCCATGATATATTCACTCAGTTCCAATTGTTGTAATAAGTCGTTCCCCTCTTTATCTTGAATGGATAAATAGACGTTTACATAGGCTTCTCTTGGAGGAGTAACATCCGGTCCTATTTTCTCAGCGCATCCTGCCAGCGAGAGAACTATGAAAAAGAAAGAAATGATAGTGTAAAATCGTTTCATACATACATAAATTAAAAAATTAAACATTCAACCCCACGTTGATCATCACGTTTCAAAAGTAGGCGGATTGTATTTCTTGTTCATTACGCGAATGTGATAAGATGATTACATTTCTGTTACACCCTTTTTACCCTGCTCGGATTCGTGGCGTGTGGTGGTGATGATAGCGATATCGCATTAAACCCAAATCGGTCATTAGACCGCTCAACGGTTCTTTTTTTCTGAAAGAAAGCTCTTCGGGTATTTTGCCCCTTCTGCCAGCATCTTGCTTCCCGACTTGCCTCGACGTAGCCCGCTACGCCTTCTG
>DWYO01000264.1 GCA_019118725.1 Candidatus Parabacteroides intestinavium
TAAATTAAGCATTGCAGTAAAAGAGGCAAATGAGACAGATTATTGGTTAAACTTATTGGCAGATTCTGCTTATATCTCAGAAGAAGCTTTTAGAGCATGGAAAGCGATTGTGATGAACTCATCGCTTTGCTTGTATCGTCAATAAAAACAGTTAAATCCAAAAATGAAGAGTGAAGAATCCATGAAATTCTTCATTCTTTATTCATAATTCTTCATTATAAACATGAAACTATTCGACGTATATCCATTATTCAACATAGAAATCGTACGGGGCAAAGGTTGCCATGTGTACGATAAAGAGGGGAACGAGTACCTCGACCTCTACGGTGGTCATGCCGTCATTTCTGTCGGACATAGCCACCCAACGTATGTAAAAGCTATCAACGAGCAAATAAGCAAGTTGGGGTTCTATTCTAATTCGGTCGTCAACAGCCTGCAACAGACGTTGGCCGACAAGCTCGGTGGGGCGTGCGGTTATGATGATTATTCGCTTTTTCTTATCAACTCAGGTGCGGAAGCTAACGAAAATGCGTTGAAGCTTGCTTCGTTCTACAACGGCAAGAAGCGTGTCTTGGCATGTAAACATTCGTTTCATGGACGGACTTCGGCTGCAGCTCGCGTAACTGATAATCCCAAGATTATCGCTCCTGTAAATGAAGGTTTGGATGTGACTTATCTGCCTTTGAATGATCCGTATGCTTTCGAAATGGAGCTGAAGAAAGGTGACGTCTCTTCGGTGATTATCGAAGGTATCCAGGGCGTGGGGGGCATACAATTGCCTGCAGATGAGTTTATGCGTGATTTGCGTGCGCTCTGTACGAAGTACAATGCCGTCTTGATTGTAGACGAAATCCAATCCGGTTATGGGCGCAGCGGAAAGTTTTTTGCACATCAATATGCCGGCATCCGTCCAGACCTTATCACAGTGGCCAAAGGTATTGCAAACGGTTTCCCAATGGGGGCTGTGCTGATTAGCCCGATGTTTAAGCCCATGTATGGCATGTTGGGAACTACGTTTGGTGGAAATCATCTCGCTTGCGCAGCTGCCATCGCTGTATTGGATATTATGAAAGAAGAGAATCTCGTGGCTAATGCCGAAAAGGTTGGTGCTTACTTGATGGAGCAGCTCCGTCAACTTCCTGGAATCAAGGAATTGCGCGGACGCGGGTTGATGATTGGTATTGAGTTTGAAGAGCCGATCAAGGAAATCCGTTCGCGTCTGTTGTATGACGAGAAGGTATTTACGGGCGTTGCTGGGACCAACACCATTCGTCTCCTTCCGCCGCTTTGCCTCACGATAGACGAGGCTGCCGAGTTTATTGCTCGCTTCCGTCACGTGCTGGGTTGCTGATTACTCTTTTGCCTATAGTATATAAACACAGATTAAACAGATTTTCATGGATTTATTCGACTGTACATCAATAATATATAATCCGTGGTCATCTGTTGCATCTGTGTTATTTGTGTGCAATTTTATATTTTGACGCACTTCCTTAAACCCAAAGTCTAATGACCGATTTGGGTTAAATGTGTGTCAGAAGGTGTAAGATGCCAGACGCTGAGGGCAAGAGTCGTTACCTTCTGTGTGGATGTAGAAAACAAAAAAAGCGGTTGCTTTCCGTAGAAAACAACCGCTTCATTTATATAATGTGGGAAGAGATTACATCATACCACCCATTCCGCCCATGCCCGGATTCATTGCCGGAGCAGCCGGAGTTTCTTCTTTCTTGTCTGCAATGACACATTCAGTAGTTAAGAACATACCTGCGATAGATGCGGCATTTTCCAAAGCTACACGAGTAACCTTTGCCGGGTCAATAACACCGGCAGCGCACAAGTTCTCGAAGCGGTCGGCACGTGCATTGTAGCCGAAGTCGCCTGTACCTTCCTTAACACGCTGAACGATAACAGCACCTTCTTTGCCGGCATTGGCAACAATCTGACGCAACGGTTCTTCGATAGCGCGTTTAACGATTTCGATACCTGTAGTTTCGTCTTCGTTCTCACCCTTCATGCCTTCCAAAGCAGCGATAGCACGGATGTAAGCTACACCACCACCCGGAACAGTACCTTCTTCGATAGCTGCACGAGTTGCATGCAAAGCATCATCTACACGGTCTTTCTTTTCTTTCATTTCTACTTCAGAAGGAGCACCTACATACAGAACAGCTACGCCGCCTGCCATCTTAGCCAAACGTTCCTGAAGTTTCTCTTTGTCATAGTCAGATGTTGTATTTTCAATCTGGCTCTTGATTTGACCGATACGAGCTTGGATAGCTTCCTTGTCACCGGCACCGTTGACGATAGTCGTATTGTCTTTGTTGACTACGATCTTTTCAGCCGTACCCAGCATATCCATCGTAGCGCCTTCCAGCTTCATGCCCTTTTCTTCAGAGATAACGATACCACCTGTCAATACAGCAATATCTTCCAACATAGCCTTACGACGGTCACCGAAGCCCGGAGCCTTAACTGCACAGATCTTCAACGAACCACGCAGACGGTTTACAACCAAGGTAGCCAATGCTTCGCTATCGATATCCTCAGCGATGATCAACAGAGGACGACCGCTTTGAACTGTCGGTTCCAAGATAGGCAGCAAATCTTTCAATACAGAAATCTTCTTGTCGTAAATCAATACGTACGGATTCTCCATCTGGCATTCCATCTTTTCAGTATCGGTAACGAAGTACGGAGAGATGTAACCACGGTCAAATTGCATACCTTCAACTACGTCAACTGTAGTTTCAGTACCTTTAGCCTCTTCTACGGTGATAACCCCTTCTTTCTTTACCTTCTGCATAGCTTCAGCAATCAGTTTGCCGATAGCTTCATCGCCATTAGCAGAAATTTTGGCAACGTGTTCAACCTTTTCGAACTTGTCACCTACTTCTTCAGCTTGCTCAGCGATGCTTTCTACAACTTTAGCAACGGCTTTGTCGATACCACGCTTCAGATCCATTGGGTTAGCACCTGCTGTAACGTTCTTCAGACCTACACCGATGATTGACTGAGCCAATACTGTAGCTGTGGTTGTACCGTCACCAGCATTATCGTTAGTCTTAGATGCTACTTCTTTAACCAACTGAGCACCCATATTTTCAAACGGATTAGCCAATTCAATTTCTTTTGCAACCGTTACACCATCTTTAGTGATGTGAGGAGCACCGAATTTCTTTTCGATAATCACGTTACGACCTTTCGGGCCTAAGGTTACTTTAACCGCATTTGCCAACTCGTCCACACCTTTCTTTAACAGGTCGCGGGCATCCATATCGTATTTAATCTCTTTAGCCATAATTTTATATCTTAGATAGAATTTTTAATTGTTACTTATTTATTATTAGTTGTTTTAAATGATTGCCAACACATCAGACTGGCGCATGATCAAATACTTTTCGTTGTCTAATTCAACTTCAGTTCCTGCATATTTGCCATATAATACGTTGTCACCTACTTTTACAATCATTTCTTCGTCTTTTGTTCCGTTGCCTACTGCTACAACTTCACCTTTCAAAGGTTTTTCTTTTGCTGTATCCGGAATGATGATTCCACTTACCGTTTTTTCTTCTGCAGCAGCCGGCTTGATTAATACGCGGTCTGCTAATGGTTTAATGTTCATGATTTATCTAATTTAATAGTTATTGTTTTATTGTTTGTTTTGTAAGTCTTTCGATTTACGCTATTAGCTATACCAATAGTGTGCCAAACTTTTTTGGGGAGGATTTGGACTGACATTTTTGCTGTTTTGTCAGAGAGAAGGATGATATACAAACAGAGGCTGCCAAACTGGCAGCCTCTATACGCTTTTCTTATTTGATGACTCGGGCATATCCCTCTTTTCGGGGTTTGGGAGCAGAAGGGGTGGCGGCGGGATAGCCTAAAGCGATGGCCCCGACTCCTCCTAATCCGGCTGGTAATCCCATTTCTTGCATGATTTGTTTGCCTTCTTCGGTGGCAAACATCTCAATTTCCCGGTTAATCCAGCAGCTTCCTAATCCCAGTGCATGGGCGGCCAGCATCATATTCTCCAATACGCAAGTCCCGTCTTGGATGGCAAAGGGACAATTGGTCGGTGCGAATACTAATATATAGGTAGGGGCATCATAATAAGGATTACCACTCACACCACGTATTTCAGCGTTCATCCGTTCCAGTTTTGCTTTCATCTCCGGATTTTGAACCGCTACGATGAAAGGCGATTGTTGGCCCATCCCGGTCGGGGCATAAGTACCAGCTTTCAACACCGCATTCAGTTCTTCGTCTGTAATCTGTTCCGGTTTGTATTTACGGCAACTGCGCCGAGTTTCGATCAGTTTTAAAAACTCATTTTCCATATCTGTCACTTTTTGAATGTCCGATACAAATTTACAAATAAAATCATAAATAGGAAAAGAGGGGAGGAGATTTAGGTCGCTAAATCATGATGGCTTCCTGTGTTTCCGGGCTTCCTTGCCTGGCTCTTACGGATAGTATAAAAGGGGCTGAAACGGGATTAAACGGAGAGGCCCTATAAGTTCCCCCGTTTTTTCTTCCTTTGTAACCTCCTGACATTCAGGATGGATAGAAAATACTTCAAAAAAAGTCGGTAAAACATTTGGTGGTGATGTAAAAAGTGTCTACTTTTGCACCCGCAATCGAGAGAGATGGCGGTCAGAGAGGTAATGTGTAAGCGGTTCCGGATACGGCCGGTGAGGTTGGGAAGCCCAAGCGAAACCCGAAGGTTTCCGGAAAAAAAAGAAAAAAACTTCCGGAAAAATTTGGAGGGAATAAGAAAAAAGCATTACCTTTGCGCCACGTTTCGAAAAGAAAGAAGAGTTCTTTGAATAAGATTACATAGACAACTGAAGAAGGAAGTACAAGCACAAGGAAGGTGAATTGAACACCGTCATTTTTTTAGGAAGC
>DWYO01000265.1 GCA_019118725.1 Candidatus Parabacteroides intestinavium
GCACTTTAAATTTGCACAACCTTGCAAATCGGCAATAAAAGTACTATATTCCTTACGAATGAAAAACTTTTATCTGCTTTTTAACGTAAAATAACCAAATATAGTGCTATATCCGGTATTATAGGCTTCAAGCGGTCCCTTATTCTCCAAAGAGTGAATTCACAAACTCTCGCTTACGGAACACTTGCAAATCCTCCATTCCTTCGCCCAATCCGATATACTTAACCGGGATACGGAACTGGTCAGAAATGCCAATCACCACGCCCCCTTTTGCCGTTCCGTCCAGCTTGGTTACCGCCAAGGCATTCACCTCAGTCGCAGCGGTGAATTGCTTTGCCTGTTCAAAAGCATTCTGTCCGGTCGAGCCATCCAAGACCAATAAAATCTCATGAGGAGCATCCGGAATTACCTTCTTCATGACATTCTTAATCTTCGTCAGCTCATTCATCAGATTGATTTTGTTATGAAGACGTCCGGCGGTATCGATAATTACAACATCCGCATTATTCGCTTTTGCCGAGCTCAAGGTATCAAAAGCCACCGAAGCCGGATCGGAACCCATCTTCTGCTTCACAATAGGCACACCCACACGTTCACTCCAGATAACAAGCTGCTCAACAGCAGCCGCACGGAATGTATCGGCAGCACCGAGGTACACACTTTTCCCGGCTTTCTTGAACTGATAAGCCAGCTTACCAATGGTCGTTGTTTTGCCAACCCCATTTACCCCTACTACCATAATAACATACGGTTTCTTGTCTTCCGGCAAAGTAAAACCATCCCCATCCTGCGTATTATTCTCCATCAAAAGGTTTGCGATTTCATCCCGCAAGATTGCTGTCAGTTCCGAAGTGGTCACATACTTATCGCGAGCCACACGCTTTTCGATTCGGTCAATAATTTTCAATGTCGTTTCCACGCCGACATCTGAAGTAATCAAGACCTCTTCCAAATTGTCCAGTACATCGTCATCCACCTTGCTCTTACCTGCTATTGCCTTGGTAATTTTGGTGAAGACATTTTCTTTTGTTTTGGAAAGCCCTTTGTCTAATGTTTCCTTCTTCTCTTTACCGAAAAAGCTAAATATACCCATATTTTGACTTAATTTATTGTTCTATTTCGTATGTGCGTGTAAAATTACACAAAAATGTCATTATTTTATTACCTCCAACCGTGCAAATTTCAGTAAAAGTTGCTTTTGGCCAAAATTATCAAATGCGACGATTGCCTTCCGGTTGTTTCCATCCCCCTCAAAAGCCAACAATTCCCCTTCTCCAAAACGGTTGTGCGAAACACGCGCCCCCACATACAGACCGGCATATTCCATAGAGTCTGAAGACGACCCGGCCGATTTTTCATCAGCAACAATTTTGGTCAGCCGACGGGGTTGGGCAATTGCCGGTCGGGTATCCTCCTTATAAGTCCCCGCCGCCGCCGCTTGCCGAAGCGGAGAGGAGAATGCCGGACGCTGATAGCGGCTCCGTTCTTCATCAAAAGAGTTGTTTTCGGAACGTGAGCTTGCTGCAGGAATATCCAAATAACACCGGTCGATATCCTTTAGGAAACGACTTGGCGTACACATAGTGGTCTGTCCGTTCTTATAACGGCTCCGTGCGTAAGTAATGATACAATCTTGCTCTGCCCTCGTGATAGCTACATAAAACAAGCGCCGCTCCTCCTCTATCGCACGTATATTATCTTTTGACATGGCCGACGGGAACAAATCCTCTTCCAATCCTACGATAAAAACATGCGGAAACTCCAAGCCTTTGGCCGAATGAATTGTCATCAAAGTCACCTTATCAGCAGACTCCTCCTTATCATTATCCTGATCTGTCAAAAGAGCCACTTCAGCCAAAAAATCGTTCAATGTAACATTGCCTGAATTTTCCTCTTGGCGAATTTCACAAAACTCTGCGATACCCTTCAGCAATTCCTGGATATTCTCCGCCTTACTAATTCCTTCATTTGAGCGGTCGGCCATTAAGGTCGCCATCAGTCCGCTTTGCTTAACGAGTTCTGTTGCGATAATGTCTGCCGAAGTATCCGGACTTTGCCGGATAAAAGGCTCCATCAATTCCCGAAAAGAAGACAGCTTCTTAGCGGTTCCGGAATTGATTGACACACCATATTCTAACGGAGATTCCAAGACCGTCCACAAACTGACATTATGGGTCGTAGCTGCATGGACCAGCTTATTCAATGTCGTATCGCCGATTCCACGTGCCGGATAATTTATCACCCGTTTAAACGCTTCCTCATCATGAGGATTCACGACAAGTCGGAAGTAGGATATCACATCCTTCACCTCTTTCCGTTGATAAAAAGAAAGTCCTCCGTAAATACGGTAAGGGATTCCCCGTTTCCGCATGGATTCCTCCAGGATACGCGACTGGGCATTCGTTCGATAAAGAATCGCGAAGTCAGCATAGCTTCCTCCTTTTACAGACATCATATCCTGTATCTTCGCTGCAACGACATAGGCCTCTTCATAATCGGACATAGCCGTAATTACCTTTACTTTGCTTCCCTCTTCCTTCTCCGAATAGACATTCTTCGGAATCTGCTTGTTGTTCTTATCGATCAGGCTATTGGCCGCATTGACAATATTCTGTGTAGAACGGTAATTGCGCTCAAGCTTAAACACCCTACACCCCGGATAGAGATTCTTGAAGTTCAAGATATTGTCGATATTTGCTCCGCGAAAAGAATAGATACTTTGCGCGTCGTCACCTACCACACAGATATGCCCGCTTCCACCGCACAACCGTTGCACAATCAGATGCTGCGCGAAGTTTGTGTCTTGATACTCATCGACCAGAATATACCGAAAGAAACTCCGGTAGCTATCCAGCACCTCAGGATTATCCCGAAAAAGGATATTCGTATAAAGCAACAAATCATCAAAATCCATAGCTCCGGATTGCCGGCAACGGTTCTGATAACGTTTATAAATTTCGCGAACAAGCGGGACATTGGCACGAATATCACTTTCTACCAGTTCTTTGTTCTGCGTATATGCCTCGGAAGTTATCAAAGCATTCTTAGCGTTTGATATACGGCTCTGTATCCATCCCGGACGATAGGTCTTATCATCCAATTGCATCTCCTTAATAATCGTTTTGATAAGATTCTTTGAATCCGTGGCATCATATATAGTGAAGTTGGATGAAAATCCTATCCGTGCAGCCTCCTTCCGCAGAATCCGGGAAAAGATCGAATGAAACGTTCCCATCCATAATCGTTGGGCGGTGTTTTCTCCCACAATACCCGCGATACGAGCCTTCATCTCACGGGCAGCTTTATTCGTAAACGTCAACGCCAAAATAGAATAAGGGGGCAATCCGTTATTCAACAGCCAGGCTATTTTGTACGTCAGCACGCGGGTCTTGCCGGAACCGGCACCTGCTATCACTAAAGAGGGCCCGTCACAATAAAGTACTGCCTCACGCTGACTTTTATTTAATTCCGATAAATATTTTTCCATGTCATTGTCATTTGCTACCACGTTATAAGCTAAGATATATCCTCGCGGTCAGATAGTCTATACACCGTACTTCTATGCACCCCGTACGCGCGGGCTATGTCGACCTTCGCTACATTCATCTCCTTGAGTCTGGCAATTTCTATTTCATATCCAGACAGCTTGTGTTCAGCCGCACGCCGGCCTTTAGGACGCCCCAAGCTATAGCCTTCGGCCTTACGCCGGGCTAACGCCTCTTTGGTCCGTTGTGAGATTAGTTCCCGCTCTATTTCGGCCGATAAGCCAAAGGCAAAAGCCAGCACCTTCGAAGTCATATCGTTACCCAAGCGATAATTATCTTTTATCGTCCACACCTGTATTCCTATACGCATACAGGTATGCAAGATACTCATTATCATCAGCAAATTTCTTCCTAAACGGGAGAGCTCCGCACAAATCAGCACATCATTCTTGGTCATCACGGAAGACAACAGATTTCCGAGTTTTCGCTTCTCCACATCCTCCTTACCGGACACGATTTCCTCAATCCATTTGTCTACCGCAACCCCTTGCCGTTGACAAAACTGGTTTATCTCGAAACGCTGATTCTCGACGGATTGCCTATCTGTACTAACACGAATATATCCATAAATCATACCGGTTACATTTTAAATAATAAATCGTAATGCTTAGAGCG
Organism: Candidatus Parabacteroides intestinavium; assembly: GCA_019118725.1. Taxonomy (GTDB): domain Bacteria; phylum Bacteroidota; class Bacteroidia; order Bacteroidales; family Tannerellaceae; genus Parabacteroides; species Parabacteroides intestinavium. The sequence continues at coordinate 4,161 of DWYO01000265.1, forward strand.
GCTGGCACTTCAGGTTTACTTGGAGCTTCCGGAAGAAGAATGATAATACTCTACATACCAGTCATAGAATTTCCTTACTCCTTCTCCGATACTTGTGGCAGGCTTGAATCCGAAGTTCCGCTCCAGACGGGTGGTGTCGGCAAAAGTACTCTGCACATCTCCGGACTGCATCTCGCGATACTCCTTACGGACCTCCCGACCGGAGCAACGCTCTAACGTATGAATGAAATCCATTAGCGCGATGGGCGATGAATTACCTATATTATATAAGGTATAAGGGACCTCACCGGATTCCGGACGGTCTATTATGCGAAGTGTCGCCTCGACCACATCCTGTATAAACGTAAAGTCACGTTGCATATCTCCATGATTGAAAACCTGAATCGTACCTCCAGTCAATATTTCTTTCAGGAAAAGACAGGGCGCCATGTCGGGACGGCCCCACGGACCATACACCGTAAAATAGCGCAAGCCCGTCGTAGGCAACCGGTACAATTTACTATATGCGTGAGCCATCAACTCATCAGCCTTTTTGGTCGCTCCGTAAAGGCTGACCGGGCGATCTGCCTGATCGGTCTCTCTGAACGGGACATGCTCCGCCATGCCATACACACTACTTGAACTGGCATAAACCAAATGCTTGACACGAGTATGACGGCATCCTTCTAAAACATTTAAGAAACCAACCACATTAGATTGGATATAAGAATAGGGATTTTCAATAGAATAACGCACACCGGCCTGCGCGGCAAGGTTACAAACAACATCAAACTGCTCGTCACGGAAAAGCCGCTCCATCGACTCACGATCTGCCAAATCCATCCGGATAAAACGGAACATCGGAAACCGTTGACCGGACACAAACCGACCCTCTCCGAGAACTTGCTCAATGCCCAAACGCTTCAAACGGTCCAGTTTCAAAGATACGGCATAGTAATCATTCAGGTTATCAAGACCTACTACCTCATCTCCCCTTTCCAACAAAGCTTCAGTCAAAAAGGAACCGATAAAACCAGCTGCTCCTGTTACCAAAATCTTCATATTGCTTCTGTTTTATTTGCTTTATGTCCTAACATTATGTTACGTGTATATACGATAAACCCGGTTGATTGGCTCAATAGCAGAATCGGATCCAGTCGGATAATAGCATAAGCAAGTATCATGAGCGAACCCACCAGACTCTGAATCCAAAACCCGACCGGAAGTACTGATTCTCCTACCTTGCGGGAGTAGTACCATTGGTAGACAAAACGCAAGGTAAAAATCACCTGCCCTACCGACCCGAAAGCTATCAGCCAGACCGGAATGTTCTCATCCTTGAAGAAGGATTCGACAAATGTTGAAAAATCATTCAAGGCAAATAGAGCGGCTATGACCGGAGTGATCCCCAACACCACCCGCAACAACATCGGAATGCGATGCCACAGGCCCTTATCGTTCAAATTCCAAATATAAATATAAAACGAAATGAATTGCCCCAAAATAATCGAGAAATCATTCCTCAGCCAGCCATATACACACAGCAGATAAGCTCCTATAAGACTAAAGACCCAATAGAGAACCGGAGATACAACCTTCTTCTGCTTTTCCGAGAGTACCCATTGAACCAGCATGCGGGCCGAAAAAAACACTTGCGCGATAAGTCCGATAATATAAACGCCTATCATAGATTCGTACCATCAATTTGATAATTGATATAACGCTTACGCATCCACCGATAAGCGAAACAATCCACAAACGGAGATACCAACCTATTCCACAAGTGATATTTCGAAACACCTGCTACCCGCGGGAAATGACGCACGGGGATCTCTTTCATCTTCCCACCTACCATATCAATCAACGCGGGCAGGAAACGATGCATCCCGGTAAAGAACGGAATCCGCTGGGCATAGTCGGTATGCATAATCTTCAACGGGCACCCGGTATCGGTGGCTTTGTCGTGTGTCATCATACGCCGAAAACCATTGGCTATCTTGGATTGCAGGTTCTTGAAAAAAGAATCCTGGCGATTGGCACGGATTCCCATTACCAATTCATATTCCTCTGTATAGGGCAATAACAGGTTAAAATCTTCTGGTGCGGTTTGCAAATCAGCATCAATATACCCCACCAGCGGAGAGCAAGCAGCATCAATGCCGGCCTTCATGGCCGCACTCAATCCGCCATTCTTGGCCAAATTGCAATAGAAAAAGTCCGCCCGACGCCCACAAATCTCTTTCATCCTCGAAAAGCTATCATCTTTCGAGCCATCATTGACAAAAAGGACACACGCCGGTACCAACGCCTGCTTCAGATAAGCCGACAAGCGTTCCTCCAAGGCCGCCATATTATCTTCCTCATTATAAATCGGAACGATAATCGTCAATGTATAATCATTCGTCTTGTTCATCATCTTTTTTCTCACGAATCACAGTTACATAATTAATGAAATCCTCCGTATAACGCCGATGGCCTTGGGGCCAAGGATTATCGTTGTAACGATCTATCGGCGTTAACTCCACCTTATCCAATATATATTCCGGCAACACCTCCTCAGCCCTCTCTTTCGATACCAACACAAAAGGCAAAGAACGCCGGACTTGCAACGTATCAGACAAATCTATTTTCAATATCTTTTTATAAGCCGCATAAACCAGCTCGATACGAAGGGTATCCCTCGAATCCTGATAAAAAGGCAAAGGCTTCAAGGCCTTGATATCCCGTGTCAGACTGATGCTTTTCCGTTCTTTGTTGGTGACAAAGCTCCCGATATAAGGCATCATAAACAGCTCTGCTATCATCATCAACCCTACAACGCCCAGTAAAAATGTATAAGGACGCACCTTCCTGAAAGCATAAAACACGCCTACTCCAATCCCTATGCAAAGCAGAGACAAGAACAAGTACGCGCCCAACCCCATGTGCATCTCACTATACACATAGCGATAAAGCAAGAAAGGCAAAGCACACGTCACAAGCAGAATCAGTCCGGCATTCATCCGGTACAACAAACGCCCCAAACGATCATCCACCTTCATTTGCTCTATCCAATACACGAACAAATGGGCACCGGTCAGCACGGCCGGAATCACGACAGGCAACAGATAACGGCTCTTTTTCTCCGGAATGAGCGAAAGAAAGAACAAGACAAACAACATCCACACCAATACAAAATAATAGGGTTTTGGATCGGCCAGTCTTTTCCTCCAAACCGGAACGAGTAAAGCCGTAAGTGTCAACAATGACCAAGCACCGGTCTCCAAGAAAAATTTCCAATAATACCACCATGGACGGACATTGTAGTTCATCCACGATCCGGATTCTTTCTTCAAGACATACTCCATCATCTCCGGGTGGCTCACATAAATATACACGTACCACCAACTACTGATAAGAAGCGTCAGGAACAGCATCCATAGCCCCCCCTTCCATTTATCCGTCAAGTTTACCTTATAATATAAGCCATACGCGCAAAGGAACGGAAGCAATAACGCATAAAAGGACACCGGTCCTTTTCCCAGGAAAGACAATCCCATCATCACGCCGGCTATCGTAAACCATGACCAACGACACGTGGAGGCTTGCAATGCTTTATACAGATAATAAATCGCCACTATCATAAACGCATGGCAATAGATGTCCCACGATGCCGTGCGCCCCATCAGGACAATGCTATAGGAGGTACACAACAAAAGTACCGCTATAAAAGCATACAACCGGTCTCGGGTCAGCCGTACCGCCAACAAATACAAAAATACCGCCAGCAACACAGCAGCCATACCGGCCACCGCCCGTTGCAATCCGATATTATCGGGTGACACCCACTCGACAGCAGCAGCAATCCATGTCGGCAACGGAGGTTTCTCCAAACGCAATTCACCATTCATCGTCGGAGTCAGCCAATTCCCGTCATACACCATCTCACGAGCCGTAATCAGATTACGCGACTCCATGATATCTACAAAGATGGCCTTATTATTGACAAAGAAAGCGCAACAAAACACAATGACCAAAAACAGCCATTGCCTAACAGGATTTCTTTCTGCCTGATTTATCATCTTCTACCTATCATCATCATCGCTTCCCGTTTTATTTCAGCTCTCTGATCTTGATATTGCAGAAAGCCACCTCATTGCCATGATCCTGCAACAAGATATGTCCTTGAGAAGCTTCTCCAAAACGTCCGTTCGTATTATACTCTGGTGCAGCATATTTGCTTCCTTTCACCAATTCACGGAAAGCCTCGCTACAACGCTCATATTCCAACACTTTCACGCCATTCAGCCAATGTTCCACATGATTATTCGGGAACACCTTGACCACCGCCGTGTTCCATTCGCCTATCCCGTTGAACTTCACATTCTCGCTCTTAATCAGGTCATACAGGCTACCCAATGTACGGCTTCCGGGGAAAGTCGTATATAACTTGGCATCCGGATGAACCGCATCGTCCAGGATCTGAAATTCCAAGCCATAAGCCGACCCCTTCTGCTTTTCACCCTCCGTTACAAAATATTTGATACCGCTATTCGCCCCGGTTGTAATCTTAAAATCCACACTCAGTTCGAATGCCGAATATTGTCCGTCCGTCACGATATCTCCGCCATTGGTCGATTCGCCTCCATCCGAAGCCTCAACCACCAGCATACCATCAGCTATGTGCCACCCTTTGGCCGGGAAAGCATCCAGGTGCGCGCCACGCCAACCTTGGGTTGTCTTTCCATCAAACAGCAATTTCCAGCCATCAGCCTTCTCCTGCTCGGTCAACTGATTCCGGGCAACCGCATCATTTTTCACCTCTTCCTGCTGGGCCTCAACTACTTCCTTATTCGCATTCTTATTGCCTGAGCATCCCAATAATAAAGCCGTTGCGGATGCCAGTACACACATCATTTTTGCATTCATCGTATTTATAATTATTTCTTTGGATATTTCCGCCATAAACTCCACCACTTCAATTGCAAAACGCCAAACAAGGCTTCACCAAAGATGGATGAGTTCATTTTTGATGTTCCTAACACCCGATTGATAAAAATAATCGGTACCTCTATCAGCTTGAATCCGCATTTATAAGCGGTAAACTTCATCTCAATCTGGAAAGCGTATCCTTTGAAATGGATATGGTCCAAGTCTATCGTTTCAAGCACATGCCGGCGATAGCATTTGAAACCGGCCGTGGTGTCGTGTATCTGCATTCCCGTCACAAAACGGACGTAAACTGATGCGAAATAAGACATCAGCACCCGCCCCAAAGGCCAATTCACCACATTCACGCCATTACAATAACGCGAACCTATCGCCACATCGCCTCCCTGTTCGGTACAAGCGGCATATAAACGAGGCAGGTCGTTCGGATTATGGCTGAAATCAGCATCCATCTCGAAAATGAAATCATACTTGTGCGCGATTGCCCATTTGAACCCGGCGATATAGGCCGTGCCCAGCCCTTGCTTCCCGGCCCGTTCCACCAAGAACAGGCGTTTCGGAAACTCTTGTTGCAAACGCTTCACAATAGCGGCCGTCCCATCCGGAGAACCATCATCTATAATCAAAATATGGAACTCCTTCTCCAAATTGAAAACCGCCCGAATGATATTTTCTATATTTTCTTTCTCGTTGTAAGTCGGTATTATAACTATGCTATCTGACATATCGCTTATCTCTATGCATTAGAAATAGGTTACAAAAATAATGCAAATGCCCCAAAAGTGCGCATATTTTACACTAAATTTGCCTAATGGATTCTATTTATGCCATTTTTTTAGAGATAAAGACGGAAAACGCCCGGAATTCATGCCTATGTTCGTTTTCGTTCATGCCTATGTTCGCCGGCGTTCATGCCTATCTTTTTCCACGAAGATGCCTTTGTTTTTCAGCCCCCCTTGCTCCCGGATTTATCAAGACTTTCCGATAAGAAGCTATTTGGAATTTATTCCAGCTTTTTATAAAGAATGTTTTCGAGGATTTTTATTTGTTCTTATAAGGAGCATAGCGGGCTATGTGACGAATAAGAACGGGGAAAAAGACCGGAAACAAATTTAGAAAAAGCGGCATAACTATTTTCCGAAGAAATTCAAAATAGCTTCTAAATTTTGATACAATGTCCGGAAGAAAGAATAGATATGAATAAAAAATTGTAATTTTGCCACTCCGTAGAGATTAATGAATAAACAATATAAAAAACAATGGAATTAGCGAGTAAGTATAATCCCGCAGATGTGGAAGGGAAATGGTACCAGTATTGGCTGGACAAT
>DWYO01000266.1 GCA_019118725.1 Candidatus Parabacteroides intestinavium
GAAGGATCTGAAACAGAAACGTATATTTTCCATACGATAGAACGGAAAGAGACACTATATGCTGTCTCGATGAAATACAAAGTGCCGGCACAATACATTGTCGATGCCAATCCGGGATTGTCGGTAAAGACATTCCGGGCAGGTAAGACGATACGTATTCCGCTGGACAGGAACGTGGCGCGTAAGTCGGAAGCCGGTAAGAAGGTACCGCAGGAGGCCGGAGTCCAGGAGATGGAATATACCGTCCAGAAGCGGGAAACAATGTACAGCATCTGCCGGAAATTCAAGGTGTCGAGCTATGAGCTGCTGAAACGTAATCCGGCTTTGAAACGGGGAGTTAAGGCGGGCATGACTATCATTGTGCCTGTCAAGGACGAGAAGGCTCTGGCGGCACAAGAGGCGATGCCGGCAGAAGAGGTGATCCAGTCGGAAGCCGAGGTGAACGCCCTGCTTTCGGTGCCGAAGCGTACCCGCCGGATGGACGAGCTGAAGGTGGCTCTGCTATTGCCCTTCAATCCCGCCACGAAGTCGGCCGCATCTTCGCGTTTTATCGAATATTACGAGGGAATGCTTCTGGCGGTGGACAGCCTGCGCAGCCAGGGACTTTCACTGGATTTGTCGGTTTATGATACGGGCGACGGGACAAAGCGTATCCGCGAGATATTGACGGGCGAGACGCTCCCAGAAGTGGATTTGATAATCGGAGCCGTGCAGAACGACCAGATTAAACTGGTGGCAGACTTTGCCAAGGAGCATGACATCAAATATGTGATTCCGTTCACTTCGAAGAATGATGATGTACTTTCGAATGCCTGTGTGTTCCAAGTGAACACTCCACACTCTTACCTCTATTCGAAAGCAGCGGAACGGGGACGGCAGTTATTCGCGAAGGATAATATCATCTTTGTCAACGTGCCGGATAAAAGTGAGAAGACTGAGTTTATCAAGACCTTTAAGGCTGAGTTGAAAGATCATGATATCCCGTTCAAGGAGATGGACTATGACGTGGAACTGTTTGCTGAAGAGATAGACTCGCTCTATATGGTGGATAGTTGCCGGAATGTGGTGATACCTACTTCGTCTTCTATCGAGGCTTTGCAGAAGATCAAGACGCCTCTCCGGATGCTTGCCGAGACACAAACCGACTATTCCATCGCCTTGTTCGGCTATCCGGAATGGCAGACTTATGTGCGTGAGGCGTTGGATGATTTCTACACGTTGGACACCTATATCTATACCAATTTCTATGCCGACAATCTTTCCCAACCGATGCATGATTTCTATGATAAATTCAAAACTTGGTATAGCAAGGATTTGATCAATACTTATCCCAAATATGGTATCTTAGGTTTCGATACGGGCATGTTCTTCTTCGGGGCGATGAAGAAGTATGGTGCCAACTTTGAGGACAAATTGGATGAGTTCCGTTACCCGAGTATCCAGACGGGGTTTGACTTCCATCGGGTTAACAATTGGGGCGGGTTCATCAATACGAATATCTTCATCGTTCATTATAGAAAAGATTATACAGTAACACGCGATTAGCTGGATATGTTCAAACGTAAGTTTCTTATAGCAATGTCGATCTGCCTGTTGTTGGCGGGTTCGCTCCGGGCACAGACTAACAAATTCAAACATGAGTTTTGGGTCGGTCCTTCTTTCGGAATGACCTTCTCCAGCATATCTTTCTATCCGAGAGTGAACCAGGGTATGTTGCAGGGCTATACGGGAGGTGTGTCGGTGCGCTGGATTACTGAGAAGAATTTGGGATTACAGGCGGAACTCAACTACACCCAGCAGGGCTGGAAAGAGGACTTTGCGGAACAGCCTCAATATGTCTATAGCCGCACTATCAATTACATCGAATTGCCTTTTATGACACATATCTACTTCGGGAGCGATCGTTTTCATGTGTATCTGAATCTGGGACCTAAAATAGGATATGCCTTGAACGAGAAAACAGAGAGCAACCTGAATGGCGAGGAGCCGAATCGTACCAATGACCAGCATGACATGGCTATCGAGAAGCGTTTCGACTGGGGAATTTGCGGAGGTCCGGGTATCGAGCTTCGTACGGGTATCGGTTCGTTTATTCTCGAAGGACGTTATTATTATGCCTTGGGCGATATCTTCAATAGTACCCGGAGTGATGTCTTTTCCAAATCTCCGGCCCAGGTGTTCGGGGCGAAATTTATTTATTTGTTCCGGATATTCTGATTCTGTTTTTCGTTTAGGTTAGTAGACAAGGTTTCAGTGGACTGGTTGACAAGTAAACAAGTAAACAAGTTGACGAGTTGACTGGTGGACAAGGTCTGTTTTTTTGCTCTCTCGTCCACTCGTTAACTCGTCTACTGAACCCTTGTCCACTTGTCTACTCCTATTTGCCCAAACTCTTCTTGATGGCAGGAAGTTCTTTTTGTATATCCGAGATACGGCGGGAATCGCTGGGGTGCGTGCTCATGAATTCCGGGACTTTTCCACCTGAACCGGCCGACATCTTTTCCCAGAAATGGACCGCTACATCCGGATTATAGCCTGCCATGGTCATTAGAATCAGGCCCATATAGTCGGCTTCGCTTTCATGCTTGCGAGAGAAGGGGAGCATCACGCCATATTGGGCGCCTATGCCATATACCGAACTGGCCACGTTCTGGACCGCCGCACTCTTGTTGGCCACCGCTGCACTTAGAATTTGTGCTCCGTATTGTGCCACCAATTGCTGACTCATACGTTCGTTGCTATGCTTGGCTACGGCATGAGCCACCTCATGTCCCAACACTACGGCTAATTCGTCATCTGAATCCACGAGATTCATCAACCCTTCGTACACTACAATCTTTCCGCCCGGCATACAAAAGGCATTCACCTGGTCGTCTTTCACCAGATTGAATTCCCAAGAGAAGTTCTTTATTTCATCTTGCATGCCATTTTGGCGAAGGTATTGCTCGGTAGCTGCCGCTATCTTTTTACCGACCCGAGTTACCATCGCGGCATCTTTCCCTGATGAGGTTTTCTTGGCCGTTTTCATATAATCCGAATACTGGCTCAGACTGGCCGATAATACATCTTGATCGCTGACCAAGAGCAATTGCTTTCTTCCGGTCAATGGGACACTACTGCATCCTCCGAGGAAAGCCAATAAACAGATAGATGCTATCCATCGTTTCATAATTACCTCCTTGTTTTTATGTTATTTAAGTTTCTCTATACTATACGTTTTATAATACTGTAAGACGCCTAATTGTTCCTCAATAATCCAATCGCAGTTATAAATATTTTACTTATATGCATGATAATTATTCTTT
>DWYO01000267.1 GCA_019118725.1 Candidatus Parabacteroides intestinavium
AGGGGTGTACCCTTTGGGAGAAAAGCATGCGTGCTTTTTGGCAAGTGTCTTTGAGTAAAAAAATATATGTCTTTTTTACCGGAATATATAAGGCAGTCGCTTGTCGAAAAAGCGGGAAACCTCGCCAAAAAGGTTATGTACCTCTTTACGGAAAGAGATAACTTCGGGGGTAATGACCTTTAGGGAGTGGGGGATAACTGATATGTCAATGCGTTTATCTGCGATAATGGGTTCTCCATCTAAGTGCATTACTCCGGTTTTCTGGCGGATAATCGATAGCGTTTCTGCCTTCATGGTGTGGATTTTGCTGTTTTTGTCGATTCTTTTCGTGAACAGCTGGATAGCCAGAGGTGGAATATCGATGGGCAGGAAAGGTGAGAGTATGGTAATATCCATGAGTCCGTCCTGGATATTCGCATGTGGGGCAATATAGGCATTGTTGCCGTATTGTGACGCATTCCCACAAGCGACCAAGAAGGCTTTTTCCTGTATTTGTTTTCCATCCACTACCAAGTCATAAATTTCCGGTTGGTAACTTAAATACTCTTCTATTGTATTTTTTATATAAGTCAGTGACCCCCTCCGTTTCTCTCCGGCAAATTTCTGACTGACCGTTGCATCGAATCCTACACCGCAGGTGCAAAAGAAAACGCGCCCGTTGGCCTGGCAGCAATCGATGACGGTCTGATGGCCTTTAGCTATGACTTCCAGGGCTTTCCGCGAATCCATCGGGATATGTAGCTCGCGTGCCAGTCCATTGCCTGAGCCTTTGGGGATAATGCCCAATACCGCATCGGTATGAAGCATGGCCCGTGCGATTTCGTTTACGGTGCCGTCTCCGCCTACCGCTATGATGCAACCGGCACCTTGGTCGATGGCCTTTCGGGTCACGATGCTGGCATGACCCGCGTATTCCGTGAATGTTATATGTAATTCAAACCCAGCTTCTCCGCACATTTGTTGGAGCATTTTAGGAATTTTCCGTTTAGAACCGACTCCGGCAATTGGGTTGATTATAGCCTGCACTTTCATGTGATAATCTTAATTTTATCTTAATAGTTAGCGGTTTGTAGTTGGAATATTAGAAGTTAGAAGTTGAGATTTAGAAAAATCTATTTCTATCTACTGGCTGCTTAATACTAACTACAAACCGCCTGAATATGTATTTGAGGCAACAAAAATAATACTTTTAGTAAAACTTTTAAGCTAATTGAATCGAAGAAGTAAAAAAATTACTACTTTTGCGGCGGATTATCCGATATGGGCATTTTGTGTAATCGGGAATAATCTCTGTCTATAAAAGCAGTTATGTGGATAAATTAAATTCTCTTCATAATAATATGGGACTTTTACAAGAGAAATTAGCAAAGTATGACTTGCCGCAACAATATATGGCCGCAGGTATTTATCCGTATTTTCGTACGATAGAAAGCGACCAAGATACGGAAGTCATTATTAATGGTAGAAAAGTGTTGATGTTCGGTTCGAACGCCTATTTGGGGCTGACCAATCATCCAAAGGTGAAAGAAGCTGCTATCAACGCTATTAAGAAGTATGGAACGGGATGTGCCGGATCTCGCTTTTTGAATGGTACATTGGATTTGCATATCCAATTGGAAAAGAAACTGGCCGATTTCGTTGGAAAGGAAGATGCAATAGTCTATTCAACGGGTTTTCAGGTAAATTTGGGGGTTGTTTCTTGTATTACCGGCCGTGAGGACTACATTTTATGGGATGAGCAAGACCATGCTTCTATCATCGAAGGGCATCGTCTTTCATTTTCTACCAAACTGAAGTACAAGCATAACGATATGGAGTCATTGGAAAAACAACTCCAAAAATGCGAGCCGGACAAAATCAAACTGATTGTCATGGACGGTGTGTTCAGTATGGAAGGTGATATTGCCAAATTGCCCGAGATTGTAGCGCTTGCCAAGAAGTACAATGCTAGTATTATGGTAGATGAGGCTCACGGATTGGGTGTGTTGGGCGATCATGGACGAGGTACTTGTAATCACTTCGGTGTAACCGATGATGTAGATCTTATCATGGGTACCTTCAGTAAGTCGTTGGCCTCTATCGGTGGTTTTATCGCTTCAGATAAAGATACCATCAATTACCTGCGCCATAATTCACGTTCTTATATTTTCAGTGCAAGTAATACTCCTGCGGCTACGGCTGCAGCCGGTGCGGCTCTTGACATTATGCTGAACGAGCCGGAGCGCATCGAACATCTATGGAAATTGACACATTACGCTTTGGACGGTTTCCGGAATATGGGATGTGAGATTGGTCATACCGAGACACCAATTATACCTTTGTTTATCAGAGATAATGATTTGACATTCCGAGTTGTCAAAGAATTGTTTGATGCAGGTATCTTCGTGAATCCGGTGGTGGCTCCTGCGGTTGCTCCTAACGATACGCTGATTCGCTTCTCGTTGATGGCTACGCATACGAAAGAACAATTGGATCGGGCTTTGGAGGCTATCCAGACTATTTTCCGCAAGCATAATCTGATTCCGTAAGCATAATTGAAAATAGAATAAGGGAAAGGGAGAATTATTTATTAGTTCTCCCTTTTTCAATTTTTTATTTCCAGTTTTTTTATGATTTCATCCAGCTGATCATCCGTCAGGTCGGCACCGTAAGTGGCATAGTCCAGCCGGAAAGAGCAACCGTTTTTATATTCCGAGCATCCGTAAGCCGTTTTTCCTCTTAAAATCGATCCTTTCTTGCACAGAGGACATACCGGACGAACTGCTTTTTTCCGTGGTTTTGATTCCCGCTTCTTTTTAGTCGTTTTAGGGGAGGTCTCTTTTTTCCCGGGTTCTGTTTTTTTCTCCTCAATGGTAATGCTATGTGTGGTTTGGTCGGAGAGCACATTGATGACAATCTGGTTGACCATTTGCTTCAATTCGTCCAGGAACGTGCGTGCTTCGTAGGTGCCTTTTTCTATCTGACGCAATTTCTTTTCCCAAAGTCCGGTCAGTTCCGCGCTCTTGAGCAACTCTTCATGAATCGTACCGATCAGTTCTTTCCCGGTAGCGGTAGGGTATAGATTTTTCCGTTCTTTGCGGATATAGTTTCGTTTGAACAGAGTCTCGATGATAGCGGCACGGGTCGAAGGGCGTCCTATGCCATTTTCTTTCAATGCATCGCGCAACTCATCATTATCAACTAATTTCCCGGCTGTTTCCATTGCACGTAGGAGTGTCGCTTCGGTATAAGGTTTGGGCGGATTGGTCCACGATTCTTTCAGAATAGGTTGATGAGGGCCATTTTCTCCTTTGATGAATTCCGGCAAAACTCCGCCCTCTTCTTCCGGTTGGGAGTCATCGGTATCTTTGGGTTCGGCACCGAATACGACCCGCCATCCGGGTTTCAGGATTTGCTTGCCGGTAACCTTAAATTCCACTTTATCGACTTTCCCCAATACCGTTGTTGTTGAAATTTCGCAATCCGGATAGAATGCCGCTATGAAACGACGTGCCACGAGGTCATATACCTTACGCTCGTTTTCCGTTAGGTTACGTGCGACAACTCCTGTCGGGATAATAGCATGATGGTCTGTAACTTTCGAATTGTCGAATACCCGTTTCGTTTTAGGTAGTTTTATTCCTTTTAAGGGAGCGGTCAGGTCGGTGTAATCGACTAATCCATTCAGCGTAGCCGGTACTTTCGGGTAAATATCGTCACTTAGAAAAGTCGTGTCGACACGGGGGTAGGTCGTAACCTTTTTCTCGTATAAAGACTGAATCAATTTAAGGGTTTCATCCGCCGTAAAAGCGAATTTTTTATTGCATTCCACTTGCAAGGAGGTCAGGTCGAATAGGCGGGGTGCATATTCCTTTCCTTTCTTTTCGGATACATCCGTAACTACAAAATCCGCATGGCGTACGGTATCCAAGAAGGCTTCACCCTCTTCTTTTTTAGTGAACTTTCCTTTGGTGGCCGAGAAGGTCACATTCCGGTAGATTGTTTTCAATTCCCAATAGGGCTCCGGTTTGAAGTTGTCTATTTCCGCCTGGCGGTTTACAATTAGTGCTAAGGTCGGAGTCTGTACACGTCCGATGGAAAGCACCTGGCGGTTCTGCCCGTAACGCAAAGTGTAAAGGCGTGTCGCGTTCATGCCCAATAACCAGTCGCCGATAGCCCGTGAGAGTCCGGCCTCATAAAGCCGGTTGAACTCCGACTGTTCTTTCAGTTGGTTGAATCCCTCCCGGATAGCTTCTTCCGTCAGAGACGATATCCATAACCTATACACAGGACATTTCGCCCCGGCCTTCTGCATCACCCAGCGTTGGATAAGTTCACCCTCTTGCCCCGCATCTCCGCAATTGATAATAGCTTCGGCGTGTTGCATCAATTCCTCAATCACTTTGAATTGTTGTTCGTAAGTTGGATTCGAGATCAGTTTGATGCCAAATCGGGGAGGAATCATTGGAAGAGAAGAGAGTGCCCATCTTTTCCATTCCGGCGCATAATCATGCGGCTCCTTCAAGGTACATAGATGCCCGAAGGTCCATGTCACTTGATAACCGTTTCCTTCGATATACCCGTTCATCTTATGAGTAGCTCCTAATACTTCTGCTATTTCACGCGCCACACTTGGCTTTTCGGCGATACATACTTTCATTCCCTAAATAATTTCTGCAAAGGTACGTCTTTTGCCGGAATAAGCAAGATTATAGGGAGAGAGGATTGTGAAAATTCATGCCTGAGTCCGTTTTGATTTATGCCTGACTTCTCTTGGGAATATAGGCATGAATGAAAGCGATTATAGGCATGAATTTTTGGCGAGGAATTTGTATTTTTGCATTATGGAAATAGGTGAGGTATATTGGAAAGATATTTTGGAGGTAAGTTCCCGGGAGGAAAATCTTGCGGAAAATTATATCGGGTTGTATCGTGTCTTTCAGGAGGTATTGAAAGAGCGTACCCGGGATAGCCGGTTGGATTTTTCGGGGGCTTTTGCCCGGATGGATTATCTTTGTAAGCAATTGAATTATACGGAAGAGGAATATCGCCGGATCAATGCATTCCGGGCGCGTGCCAAAGAGGTGCAGAATGGACGTTTGGATAAGCTGAAGGGGGTATGGCCGGACGATTTAAAGGCGTTGGCCGAGTTTGTAAGCCGGGTTTATCAGATTAAAATTCCGGACGAACTGGCACGCCGATTGCCGCAGACATATATCAATCAGCAATCTGTCCGCCCTTTGACCGATAGTTATATTCGTCTGATTGTGGATAGCTGGGATGAGCATTATATTTATGGTAAGACATCGGATGAATCGACCGAGTTTATCCGGGTGGATTATGCTACTCCGAATTTCTTTGGAGACTGGAGCTATTTGAAGGAGTTTCTGACTCCGCATACCCAATTGAATCTGATTCATCCCCGTAAGCAAGAGAATACCTACTTTCCGGAGCTGATCATCTTTGAGCCGGACTTTCTCTTGGATATCTCTGCAATTGCGTCTTGTTTCGAGCCGTATGGATGTACACCGCTCACCTATCTGGTGAACAAGATAAAGCCGGCGGCCAATACTCGGGCTATCTTGCTTGGAAATTTCGCCAGCCAATTGCTTGACGAGGCCATATACAATCATAAAGGAGGGGCTCCGACCTATAAAGAGAGTGCCCAGCGTTTTTTCCGGAAGAATGCCCTTCATTTGATTACCTGTAAGGATATGGATGCTACGTTCCATACCGATGCTATGAACCAGCAAAAGATTTTGCAGGAGATGATACGTGAGCAATTCCCGGAGGTAAGCGGTATTGATATGGAGAAAATCGTGCTGGAGCCTTCATTCTATTGTGAGATGCTGGGTATTCAGGGGCGTATGGACCTGCTTCAGGAAGATATGCGGGTGCTGATGGAACAGAAGTCGGGCAAACGGGCTTTTCAGACGGGCAAGCATGTGGAAAAGCATTATGTCCAGATGTTGCTGTACCTGGCATTGTTGCATTATAACTATCGGTTGAGGAATGATGAGATATCCTGTTTTCTGCTTTATTCGAAATATAGAGATGGATTGTTGAAGGAAACTACCGCACCGGAGTTGCTTGCTGAAGCTATCCGCTTGCGGAATAGCATCGTCCGGCAAGAGTTTCTCTATGGTGAAGGAATGGCGGAGGAGATTTTTGAACGTCTTTCGCCGGATGATTTGAATGTGAATCGGATAGGGGGGACATTGTGGGAACGTTATACCGAACCGCAATTGCGGGTTTTGCTTAACCCGATTCATACCGCCAGCCGGTTGGCCCGAAGCTATTTTTATCGTTTTTTTACCTTTGTCGAGAAAGAGCATATCTTGGCTAAATTGGGGAATGCGCGAAAGGAGGGGAGTGGTTTTGCTTCGACTTGGAACGATACGTTGGACGAGAAGCAACAAAGCGGGAATATCTACGACCGACTTCGGATTGTCTCTAAGGAGTATGGCGATGCGGAGAATGGAGGTATCGATTTGGTGACCTTAGAGATTCCCGCGCAGGAGGAGGATTGCTTTTTACCCAATTTCCGTATCGGAGATATAGCCATCCTTTATGCTTATCCGATGGAAGAGGTGCCTGATGCCCGGAAAAGCGCGGTACTGCGGTGTAGCGTGAAAGCGCTTACTCCACAACGTATTACCGTGAAGTTGCGCGCTCCGCAAAAGAACGAACATCTGTTTGTCCGGCCGGAAAATTATCGTTGGGCGATAGAGCATGACTTTGTGGAATCCTCTTTTTCTACCCTTTATCGGGGCTTGTATGCCTTTTTATCAGCTACCCAGGAGAGACGTGCCCTTTTGTTGAACCAGCGTATGCCGCAAATCGACCCCTCTTTATGTTTGAAAGGGGATTATAGTTGCGGAGGGGCCTCTCCGGAATTCAATCATTTGGTGTTGATGGCCAAGCAAGCGCAAGATTATTTCATATTGATCGGACCTCCCGGGACCGGGAAAACGTCGTTTGGATTGGTGAATATCTTGAAAGAGACCTTGATGGAGGCCGATCAGTCCGTTCTTTTGGTTTCTTATACGAATCGTGCGGTTGATGAGATCTGTAGCAAACTGGTGAAGCATCATATCGATTTTATCCGTATAGGCTCGGGCGTATCTTGCGATGAAGCTTACCAGCCTTATCTTTTGGAGAATAAGGTGAATGTCTGTAGTAATGCTTCCGCTATCCGGGAATTGATAGCCCGTACACGGGTCTTTGTCGGGACTACTACGGCACTGAGTGGGAATATTCATCTGTTTGGTATCAAGCATTTTGATTTGGCAATAGTCGATGAGGCTTCTCAGATATTGGAACCCCATTTGCTCCCGTTGTTATCCGCACGGATGGATGATGGGCGCGATGCCATCCGCAAGTTTATTCTTATTGGAGACCAGAAGCAGCTTCCGGCCGTGGTGATGCAATCGGAGGCAGAAGCCGAGGTGAGCGATCCGCTTTTACGTGAGCAGGCAGGGGTAACCAATTGTCGGATTTCATTATTCGAACGTTTGCTAAAGCTCCGGAAAGGAGATGACCGGTTGGTCTATTGTATGGAAAAGCAGGGGCGTATGCATCCGGATGTTTCCCGGTTCCCGAATATGGCCTTTTATCAGACCCGATTGAAGCCTGTCCCGTTAACCCATCAATGTCATGAACTGCATTTCCCGGTACATGCCGGTGAGGGATTGGAATTTCTGCTTGCCACGCGGCGTATTCTTTTCTTCCCGTCTGATTATCCACCTCCCTCACATTCCATCAAAGTGAATCTTCCGGAAGCCCGGTTGATAGCGGAGATAGTTCATACCTGTTGGGAACTTTACCGGAAGAACGGGAAAACATTCTCATCAGAGCAGACTTTGGGTATAATCGTTCCCTATCGGAACCAGATAGCCTTGATCCGGAAAGAAATAGCCCGCTATGCGGTACCGGAATTGAATCGGATTACGATTGATACCGTTGAGCGTTATCAGGGAAGTGAACGGGAGGTGATAATCTATGGGTTCACTATTCAGAAACAATATCAATTGGCGTTCCTGACGGAAAATGCTTATGAGGAAGATGGGGAAATCATCGATCGTAAATTAAATGTTGCCTTGACCCGCGCCCGTGAGCAATTGGTCCTCGTAGGAAATCCGGCATTGTTGAACCAAAATGAAACATTTCGGAAATTAATTGCTTATGTCGGTTCATTGTCTTGAAAATGTATGTACCTTTGCGCCGGAAATAGGTATAAAAACAAGAAAAGAAATGGAATTACCCAATGACCCGATGATGCTGTTCAGCTTCATCAATACGAAATTACGTGATAATTATTCTTCTTTGGATGAACTATGCGATGATATGCACATCAGCCGCTCTGTTCTTGAACAAAAGCTCCGCTCTGCCGGATTCGAATACAATCCGAACCAGAATAAGTTTTGGTAAAATGATATAAACCCAAAGTCTAATGACCGATTGGGGATAAAAGCGTAAAGAATGCAAGACGCAGAGGCGTGGAAACACCAAACCTTTGCGTCTTTTTCTATTGCAGGTGCTGTTTGGAAAAATCACGGATTACTAACCTTCTTGTTTTATCCGTTTTCTTGAAAAGTTTCAAGGCATGAAACTCCAGTTTCATCCAATGAAACAAAAGTTTCGTCCCTATGAAACTCTTGAAAAGTCCCCATGAATGAAAGTCCGGATTCGGGGGATACGAGGCGAAAACAAGGAAACGGAGAGTGTGTGGCCGTCACTTTCTTCCTCGTGAAAGGAACTTAATTGTTCATTTAACCCTTTTTTTGTATACGGGATGAATAAAAATTCATACATTTGCAGCCTAAAAATGAATATTTATACAAATGAGCACAAAGAACGAGCGTTTGGAAGCAATTCGCCGAATCATTAACGAAGAGCTGATTTATAATCAGGAGCAGTTGATGAAACTCCTGAATGAGAAAGGTTTTGGCGTTACACAGGCTACTTTGTCGCGTGATATCCGCCAGTTGAAAGTGGCGAAAGTGCACGATGCAAGCGGAATGTATATTTATCGTTTGCCGGAGCAGACCTTGATGAACGGTGGCGTTTCGCAAGAGAGTTCTACTCCGAATATCGAATTTTCCGGAAATTTGGCCGTTATTAAGACCCGTCCGGGGTATGCTATGGCGATAGCCTCGGATATTGACACGCATGCTCCGAAAGAGATATTAGGGACGATAGCCGGAGATGATACCATCCTGGTGATTCCGCGTGAAGGGTTCAGCCGGCAGAACATTCTGGATGCTTTGACTCGTTATATGTAATGAAGATTTTAGAAAAACATCTAACTTCGTAATTAAAATAAAAAATGGAACGACAACAGGGACAAATAGATGTCATGATTGCGGAGGCAAGCCACGAGGTATACGTGGATACCATCCTCGAAACCATTCGTGAGGCGGCTAAGAAACGAGGTACAGGAATAGCCGAGCGGACACACGAGTATGTTGCCCAGAAAATGAAAGAAGGGAAAGCGGTCATAGCGCTGGATGGCAATACCTTCGTAGGGTTCAGTTATATTGAGTCATGGGGAAATAAGCAATATGTTACCACCTCGGGATTGATTGTACATCCGAATTACCAAGGTTTGGGCATCGCAAAGCGTATCAAGGAGATGACGTTTAAATTAGCCCGTATGCGTTGGCCTCATGCTAAAATATTCAGCTTGACATCGGGGGCAGCGGTCATGAAGATGAATACCGAATTGGGCTATGTCCCGGTAACTTTTGCCGACCTGACCGATGATGAAGCTTTCTGGCGTGGATGCCAAGGATGCGTCAATCATGATATCTTGGAGCGTACCCATCGCAAATATTGTATTTGTACCGGAATGCTTTATGATCCGGAATTACATAAAAATGAAGAATAAACGTGAATGAAGAGTGTAGAATGAGGCATGAAAATTAGTGTGTCTTTCATTTTTAATTGTTCATTCGTAATTACATAAAATATGGAAAAGAAAAAGAAAGTAGTTGTCGCTTTCAGCGGCGGGTTGGACACATCGTTCACGGTCATGTATCTGGCCAAAGAAAAAGGGTATGAAGTATATGCCGCTTGTGCCAATACAGGCGGATTCAGTGCCGAGCAATTGAAGCAAAACGAAGAAAATGCCTATAAGCTGGGCGCTACCCGGTATGTGACCTTGGACGTGACGCACGAATATTATGAAAAGAGTCTTAAGTTTATGATTTTCGGTAATGTGCTCCGTAACGGGACTTATCCTATCTCGGTAAGCTCAGAACGTATTTTCCAGGCTTTGGCCATTGCCCGTTATGCTAATGAGATTGGCGCAGACGCGATCGCTCACGGGTCGACGGGGGCCGGAAACGACCAGGTGCGTTTCGACATGACGTTCCTTGTGTTGGCTCCGAACGTGGAAATCATTACCCTGACGCGCGATATGGCACTGAGCCGCGACTTCGAAATCAATTATTTGAAGGAACATGGGTTTGTGGCCGACTTCACGAAGCTGAAGTATTCTTATAATGTGGGCTTATGGGGCACATCGATTTGCGGAGGCGAAATCCTCGATTCCGCTCAAGGGTTGCCTGAATCGGCTTATTTAAAGCAGGTAAAGAAGACGGGCAGCGAGCAACTCCGCCTTACGTTTGAGAAGGGTGAGCTGAAAGCTGTCAACGGTGAACGTTTTGATGACCCGATTAAAGCGATTCAAAAGGTAGAAGAGATTGGTGCGGCTTACGGAATTGGCCGTGATATGCACGTAGGTGACACGATCATCGGTATCAAAGGGCGTGTCGGATTTGAAGCTGCTGCCCCGATGCTGATTATCGGTGCACACCGTTTCTTGGAAAAATATACCTTGAGTAAGTGGCAGCAATATTGGAAAGACCAAGTGGCAAACTGGTATGGCATGTTCTTGCATGAAAGTCAATACTTGGAACCGGTGATGCGTGATATCGAAGCCATGCTGCAAGAATCGCAACGTAACGTGAACGGTACGGCTATTCTCGAACTCCGTCCGCTTTCCTTCTCGACCGTCGGCGTGGAATCTGAAGACGATTTGGTGAAGACGAAATTCGGCGAATATGGTGAAATGCAAAAGGGATGGACGGCCGAAGATGCAAAAGGCTTCATCAAAGTGCTTTCTACACCGCTTCGCGTCTATTATACGAACCATAAGGACGAGAAAATATGATTAAAGTAGGAATTATAGGCGGAGCTGGTTATACGGCAGGCGAACTGATTCGCCTGCTGATCAATCATCCGGACGTGGAAATCATCTTTATCAATAGCACCAGCAATGCGGGCAATCGGATTACGGATGTCCACGAAGGTTTGTATGGGGAGACGGATATGCGCTTTACGGCCGAGCTTCCGTTGGATGAAATCGATTGCCTTTTCTTCTGTACGGCGCATGGCGATACCCGGAAATTCATGGAATCGCATACGGTCCCGGAACACGTGAAGATTATTGATCTTTCGATGGATTACCGTATCAAGAGTGAAGAGCATGATTTCGTATATGGCTTGCCGGAATTGAACCGCCGGGCTATTTGCGAAGCGAACCACATTGCCAATCCGGGGTGCTTTGCAACATGTATCCAGTTGGGTGTGCTTCCGCTGGCCAAACATTTGATGTTGAACTCGGATTTGCACGTGAATGCCATTACAGGTTCGACTGGCGCGGGCGTGAAGCCATCAGCTACGTCGCACTTTAGTTGGCGGAATGACAATATCTCTATCTATAAACCGTTCACGCACCAACATTTGGCTGAAATTAACCAGAGCTTGGTGCAGTTGCAGAATAGCTTCAATAGCCAGATTAACTTCATTCCGGTGCGCGGCAACTTCTCGCGCGGTATTTTTGCAACCACATATCTGGATTGCAAAATTGAGTTGAGCGAAATCCGTCGCATTTATGAAGAATATTATAGCGACCATTCGTTTACGTTCGTCGTTGATAAGAATCCGGATTTGAAGCAAGTGGTCAATACCAACAAGTGTCTTATTTACTTGCAAAAGTATGAAGACAAATTGT
>DWYO01000268.1 GCA_019118725.1 Candidatus Parabacteroides intestinavium
GTGCGGTTTGGAAAATTATCGGATCGATCCGAGCCAAGGTACGCATTTCTTCCAGAACCTGACCTCTTTTGGCGTAGGTTATTTTACAATCAATCCTTTCAAGGGCGATGGCTGGTTTGATGAGGAATACCTGGATTTGCTTCCGGCGGTAGAAGAGACCGAGTACCTCCGCCATGTCCGTTTAGAGGCTCCGGCTATTATTAAGATGGATGGAAAACGTAGTTTGGGGGTCGTGTTAAAGCCCCAGCGTTGAATAGGACCGGATAAAAACTATGAATAAGAAAATCCTGGCATTGGCCATACCTTCTATTATCTCCAATATCACCGTGCCCTTGCTCGGACTGGTGGATGTAACCATAGTCGGGCACTTAGGCTCGCCCCTGTATATTGGAGCTATAGCGGTAGGAGGTATGTTGTTCAATATGATTTATTGGCTTTTCGCTTTCTTGCGTATGGGGACCAGCGGATTGACCTCGCAAGCTTATGGCAGGCGAGATCTGCAAGAGGTCTCCACCTTGTTTATCCGGGCGATGGCGGTAGGGTTAGGAATAGCACTCTTGCTTATCCTCCTTCAGGGGCCGATACTTCATGTCGCTTTTTCTCTGATAAATACCACCGAAGATATCCGTGCCTTGGCTACGCTTTATTTCCGGATCTGTATCTTCGGGGCTCCGGCCATGCTGGGCTTGTATGGCTTTACGGGATGGTTTGTCGGCATGCAGAACTCACGTTTCCCGATGTATATCGCCATCATGCAGAACATCGTCAATATCGTGGCAAGCCTCTGTTTTGTATTCATCTGGAATATGGGTGTTGCCGGAGTGGCCTTCGGCACTTTGCTGGCCCAATATGCCGGTCTGTTTATGGCCTGGGCACTTTGGTATAGGTATTACAGGCGATTGGCATCCTATATCAATTGGCGAAGAGTGGGGCAGATGAAGGCCCTCCGTCAATTCTTTGTCTTGAACCGGGATATCTTTTTCCGGACGCTTTGCATCATAGCGGTGACCACTTTTTTCACCTCGAAGGGAGCGGAGAGTGGTGAAGTAATATTGGCGGTAAATACCCTTTTGATGCAATTGTTCACCTTGTTCTCTTATGTGATGGACGGATTCGCGTATGCAGGAGAAGCCTTGAGCGGACGTTATATCGGTGCGGGGAACCGGACGGACCTGAAAAGAATGATCCGCCAGCTATTTGTATGGGGATTCGGACTCTCTATGGCATTTACCTTGCTTTATGTTGCTGGAGGAGATGTCTTTTTAGGGCTATTGACCAACGAGAAAGAGGTGCTCCAGTCTGCCGGAAATTATTTTTACTGGACATTGCTGATCCCCCTTACGGGTGTAGCTGCTTTTTTATGGGACGGGATTTATATCGGAGCAACGGCCTCCCGTCAGATGCTCTATTCGATAGCTATTGCTACGGGATTGTTTTTCGCCATCAATTACCTGGCGGAACCTGTTTTAGGAAATCACGCCCTATGGCTGGCCTTTGTGATTTACCTTTTCTCACGAGGCATAGTCCTCACGCTCTTTGCCCGCGTAAGGTTTTTATGATAGTGCGCCATCATGGGCAATCTGCTTTGTCGCTTTCCGGGATGAGGTGCAGGAGTAATAAACTCCTTCTTCCTCTCCCTCAGCGCCTTGCATATTACCCATTATGGCACACGTCATATTGGGGTTATTGAATGAACGGATTGGAAACCGAATTTCCTTGGGCATCAAACCAGAGATTCCTATCCCGGTCTCCTGATTGTTCAATTTCCACCTCATAATAGCTTCCTGAAGGCATTTCGTAATATTCCGCGTCATCAATCCGTGAACCGGCATAGTTCGACTGGATATATCCTTGAATAGACTCCGGAAGATTGCGGGTCCAGACATCCCATTGCGTATAAAGCCAGTTTAATTGAGCATCGAAAGTAATCTCCTTACCGATGTTATCATGTACAATATCCACTTCTACCTTATTGTATTCGCGGTCAATCTCAATGATGCGCGCACCCTCATAAAGCTTTTGAACGGCATTTTCCACGCTGTTTTCCGATTGTCCACCTTGCGGATTATCGTCCGGCAAATATGGATTGTCGGGATTTGTCCCGTCAGGATCGGATGGCGTATTTCCGGAACCGGTATTCTGATTTTCAAAAAGAATGCCCTCTTCTGTAAATTCCAAGTCGGTATCGCTATCATTCAGATCAAAGACATACAAGGTCGGAGCCGTTTTCCGTTCCACTTTGTTGATGTCATCGATTTGCCGGTCGGCAAAATTGCTGTTTTCGAAAGCCGAACGGACTATTTCCGGAAGAGCGTCATAAGAAACTCCGCTTTCGGTCATCACCCATTCATTATCCTTAAACCAAGCCTCAACTTTAGACCTTTCCTGGTAGAAGGTAGCTTCATAATAACCATTGGCCTTGCTTTCCCATTCAACCTCTGTCGCATGGGGATACATAGCCGTGAATGCATTTAGCGTTCCATCGGGCACATTCCCGGTTTCAGGTTGCTGGGACTGACCGTTATCGATGGTCCCGTCTGCATTGATTCTAAGCATATAGTCACGTTCACCCTGCTCTAAATCGAGAACGTAAACGGTTTGCCGGGCAGGGTATTCAAACATATCTATGTCGTCAATGGTCCAAGTCGTATATCCGCTACCCTGAAATGCGTCTTGTACGATTTGTGGCAATTGGCTCAGATCACGTCCGTAATCTGTCTCAGTCATATACCATTGTCCTTGTGCATCAAACCAAGCCTCGGCTTCACGTCCGTTAAGGATAAACTCAGCTACGGAATAGCCATCCTTATAATCCCATTCATGTACGGTAAGTCCGGGATATTTTGTTTCGAATGCCTGCTGGATAAGGTTGGAAGAGTGCTTGCTATCGTCATCATCACAACTCATGAAGCCCATGCTCCCTGCTAAAAGTAAAGTAAGTGCTGTTATTTTCAAATTCATGATCATTCTGTTTTTTTTAGGTGAAAAATCAATTGTCCATATCAATAAGTTCGAAATTCTTGTTGAACTCAAGTTCCCAGCCATTAGAAAGCTTAACCTCATGCCCATTACGTTTCTTTTCCAGTTTCACCACTTTCGTATCGGGATAGGTGTTTTTGACATATTGCATGATCTGAGACGGTACAAGTGCTGACGGGACCTCGTTATAACGGCATTGCACCTCTTCCCAATTCCCTGAACCGTCAAATTCTACTTTATTCCCATTAGCAAAGATGATGTCATAATTCTTCCCGAAGAAATCAGATTCCATTTTAGCTAACGCCACCTTTTCATTACCAAAATATTGTTTGACGAATTGTTGTGCGGTTTGTGGGAGTTGAGAAAACTGAATGGGTTTATCGTCATCCGCACAAGCCGATGTAACTGCTACTATACATAATGCTACTGATAAAATAATCTTTTTCATTTGTTGATCCTCCTTTTGTTTAATTATTATTTCTATGACAAAGGTGAGGAGTGATTCTGAAAAGAATCTGAAATATCAGGATTTTTGACAAGAAAATTCAAAAAAATGCATGTTCTCTTTATAATAATATCGCAATTCACAAGGGTAAAGTTTGCATATCGTGGCGGCAATAGCCAGACCAAGTCCTGTAGAGTGCTCTTTTTTGCTTCCTTGATAAAAGCGGTTGAAGATATGTTCGCTATCTAAAGCCTCGCCATGGGCGGAATTACCGATAATAAATCCCTTCTGGCTGACTTCAATCCGGATACATCCCCCCTTTATGTTATGTACGAAAGCATTTTTAAGGAGGTTGGTGATTAGGATAGTCGCTAAGGTATCGTTCATCTGAATCAAGAGTGATTCGGATTCCTTCAATTCAACGGAGATATTCTTATAAGAATAGACATCCTCATAATCCGGGAGGAATTTCTTGAACAACGCACCGACGTCAATCGTTGTACTCTCAGGATATTGTCCGTTCTCTATTTTGGATATCAACAATAAAGAACGATTCAGCTTGGTGATATGTTCCAAGGTACCATGAATTTTAGCAAGCTCTTCCATTTGGTTCTGCGAAAGATTATCATCTTCCATCAACATTTCAATCCGATTCCGGCAGATGGCAAGAGGTGTTTGTATTTCGTGGGAAGCATTTCCTATGAATTCTTTTTGTTGCTGGTAGATGCGCTCATTGTGCGTGATGCTTCGTTCAAGCGCACTATTTAGTTTCTTGAATTCGGTGACTTGGGTCGGATTGACATAAGGCCGATAAGGTTTCCCTATCGTATATTTGTCCAGCCATTCCAACAAAACATAAAGAGGCTTCATACTCCGATGGAATACCCAGATATTGATACCGAGGATGGTGAGCAATAAAGCTCCGTAAAGGAACATGATCCAATACCAGATGGCCAGAATCAGGTCATGTTTCTCGATAGAAGGAGTGGCAACGGTCAGCTTATAAAAACGATCTGATTCGTCCGTAAATATCGTGGTAAGGATACGTGCCGGTTCGGTCTCTTTCTTTTCAGCGATATAGACCATTTGGTCTGAATACCAAAGCCGGGGATGAGCTTGCGCATATTCCGGAGTAACCTCTTCCAGAAAATATTCGTTGTTGGACCCATTATCGTGTGACGGAAGTTTTTCTCCTGCCAAATGGCGTATAATGATAGTTTCGGAATAATCTTCCAACGCATCGTCCACTTCATCATTTACCTCGTCCATCAGGGCAAAGTAGAACAGGGCGGCCCATACCGTAAGGATAATGATCAGGGCGCCAGACAAGCGGCTTAATATGCGATAGGAGAGTTTCATCTTTATTCTACGTTTAGTTTGTAACCAATACCATAGACCGCTTTAATCTCTATACTGGCATTCGCGTCTTTTAGTTTCTTGCGCAGGTTTTTTATCTGGGCATAGATAAAGTCGAAATTATCAACCTGGTCGATATGGTCCCCCCATACCGATTCCGCCAAGGTTTGTTTATTGATCAACCGATTGGGCCGATTGATGAAATAAAGCAGAATATCATATTCCTTCCGGCTTAGTTCCAAAGATTTTCCTTCGATTTTCACGTCAAATGTGGCCGGAACGATAATCACATTACCTACCTGTATTTCATGGTTCCCTTCATGATTATTGCGCCGGATTACACTTTTGATGCGGGCGTTCAACTCGGCCAAGTGGAAAGGCTTAGGAAGATAATCATCCGCGCCCAGGTCTAATCCGTTGACCTTGTCTTCTAAGGAATCTTTGGCTGAGATGATAATAACATTCTCCTTGCGTCTTTTTTTCTTCAATTCCTCCAACAATTTCAAGCCGTTCCCATCCGGAAGCATGATGTCCAGCAAGACACAATCATAGCTATAATCGTCCAGCTTGAAAAGGGCTGTCCGATAATTCTCTGCTGTTTCTATCACATATCTTTCTCTCTCCAAGGAGGATTTGATGACTTCACGCAGAGACGGGTCATCTTCTATAATTAGTATTTTCATAGGCAACCTATCGTAATGCTGTAGGTTGCAAAGATAAAATAAAAAGACAATTGGCAATCGGAATTTGACAAATATTATCTTTTCCCGATTACCAATTACCTAAATGATCTTATCCTCTTACTTCTTCAATGGCCTTCAGCAAAGCTTCAATGTCTTTCGGATAGATATCCCCAATATTTCCGATCCGGAAAGTATCTGCTTCAGAAATTTTACCCGGATAGATGACGAAGCCTTTAGCCTTCAACTGGTTGTAGAAATCGGTAAAATTAAAGTCTGCGGATGGATAATAGAAAGACGTGATGATACATCCTTGCTTATCATCTGAAAGCAATGTACGGAATCCCAATCGGCGCATACCCTCTACCAATACACGATGATTCTCTTCGTAACGACGATGGCGAGCTTCGATTCCTCCCTCTTCCTTCAGTTCTTGCATAGCCTGATAGAAAGCACGTACTACGTGAGTAGGTCATAATAATGTGCCGTGCCGACTAATCCTAAACTTCCGGTGATGACCAATCCTAAAAGGAGGGCCAAAACCATCTTATGACTACGGATAAAGGACAACATAATGAATAGTGCCAATATAATCAGTGTGACAATACCATCGATACCACTTATTGCCCATGCTGAGAATTGGGTGGTATCTACCAAATTGACCAGAAAATCCTCTTTGATATCCCGGATAATGGTGATAAATAGATTACCGATGAGCAGCATACTCAAGAACGGGGCAAAACGCAGGAAGATGTTTTTACGTTGACGAGCATCCATCGGAACACGTTTCGTACAACAACGGACATCCTCTTCTGTAGGATCAGGCAAACGGTTCAATGAAAAAGCCAATAAAATCAGTAGGACGAGAGCTCCACCTCCGATGATCGCAGGCATCCAAAAAGCATCTACGCCTAAGTCGTTCATCAGATACAATCCCAGCGATTTGGCCAATCCGGAACTGAAGGCAATGCTTATCCCCATTACACTGGCTAAAATACCGCTCAATTTCCGTCCTTCAATAAAACTGAAAATGACCCCCCACATGCATCCTAAGGCCAAACCATTAAAAAATAGTGCCAGAACATTGAATGGAAGAGGGCATATTGCAAAGAGAACCAGTGCGGCTTCTGCCATGACCACGGATCCGATGATAAAACGCAACCGGTGTTCGCGCTTTAATTCCGATATAAGTTTTATTCCTAAAAATTTAGATAACACATACCCTGCGATCTGGATAATGCTTGTGGCGGTTTTATAATCCATTCCCATGAATTCAAGTCCGTCGAATGTTGCTGCTGTGAAAGGTTTTCGCAACGCATATACTAAAGCGTATGAGAGTAAGGCGGCTCCTCCAGCCCACAAAATAAATAGAAAATCCGAAGTCTTCTCTTGTCGTGTCATCACTTTTATCCCTTTTTATTTCCGGGGGACAAAAGTAGGTTTGTCTTGTTATAAGATGATGTGATTTGTATGAAGGAAAGGCGACAAAAGTGTTACATTCCTGTAACAACCTTATGGAATAGGTTTATCCCCTCTGCGGTAAAATCCGGGAAAGATCACCGCAGAGGGAAAGAATTTATTCATGAACAAGCATTTCAGGGGTAATGGCCGAGAATTTATCCGCATCAGCTTTACGCAAGTTAATGCTTCCGTCATTCCAGTTAGAAGGCCATCCTCCGATGATATGTCCTAAAAATACAGCTTTGATTTCGTGTAATCCTTTCGCCAAAGCGATAGATTTATCATGACGGGAGAAGCGCTTTACTTCACCACCGTTGTTTATCAGCAATTTACCGTCAATCCAAACCTCTTCCAGATCCGATGAAACAAAATATACACCATCTTCAGGGATATTGACATATCCGTTAGCGATAGCGGCATACTGCTTTACTCCACGCATGGATTCGGAGGTCTTGACCTGCGAGGTCAGTTCACGGGTTGATCGGATCACCTTTTTTACACCTTTCGGTTGAGCCTCTTCGAGTTCTTTGATGTTCAAGAACATGCCATCAAACACTTCCATTTCCAATCCCGGTTTTGTTTGTGCCACCTCTTTAGCCGGAGATAAAGTCTGCTTCTCCACTTGGATAGTACGTATCGGACTCAGTTTTCCGGAAGGCAGGGCCGATGCAATCTTGAGTGTCGTAGTTTCGTTGATTTCAATCGGTGCCGTATAAGGCGTAGAGGTAGCCGTCGGTTCACTCCCATCCAAGGTATAGACCATTTTCATCGGACGAGAGGTCGTGAATTCCAATACAGCCTTGTCGGTAAATGCCACGAAATCACAAGACCCGTTGGGTTGTTCCGGTAGTGGAATATGATAATTCATATCATGCCCGTCCAGCCGGACATAAGCATTTTCGATACGCCGTTCGAAATCTTTATAATCTTTGCGGTCCAAGTTGGTCCACCCGATTTCAGCTACAGCAATGATGCGTGGAAATATCATATATTCCCGTTTCTCCTCCGAATACATATATTCAGACCAGGTGTTGCCTTGTACGCCTAAGATGTAATTGCCTTTGCCTATAGCGGCCAGGGTGTCCGGTACAGGATTGTAGCTGTATGTTTTTTCCAATGGCGTATACCCTCCGATGGTTACCGGTTCGATTTTCGAATCGCCTTGGTAAGCATCCAGATACATACCGTTTCCGCTCGGAGTCATAATCACCGGATGGTTCATAGAGGCAGCTGCAATACCGCCCTCTTCTCCTCTCCAGGACATCACCGTAGCCGTAGGAGCCAAACCTCCCTCTAAGATTTCATCCCAACCGATAATCTTTTTGCCTTTCGAAGCCAGATATTTTTCCATACGCTGGATGACATAGCTCTGTAATTTTTCTTCTGCGGAGTGCTTGTCATCCCCTTTCAGGCCTTCTGCTTGAATGCGTGCCTGGCATTTCGGGCAATTCTTCCAGCTTATTTTGGGACATTCATCCCCACCGACATGAAAATATTCGCTGGGGAACAAGGGTACCATTTCATCAATAACCCCTTCCAGGAACTTGAACATATCCTCTTTACCCGGACACATGACAATATCTTCTACGCCCCAGATAATACGCGGGGTTCCCGGTTCACCTTTGCAGGACAATTCCGGATATGCGGCAATCGCGGCCATCTCATGTCCCGGTATCTCCAGTTCGGGAATCACCGTAATAAAATGATCAGCTGCATATTGTACAACCTCTTTTATTTCTTCCTGCGTGTAATATCCGCCATGTTCAAAACCTTCCCCTTCGATACGTTTAGAGGCGATTTCTTGCAATTTAGGATACTTCTTAATCTCAATGCGCCACCCTTGATCATCGGTCAAGTGCCAGTGCAGGCGATTAATCTTGAACAAGGAAAGAACATCAATGTATTTCTTTACCGCTTCAACGGGCATGAAATGACGGCATGGGTCTAAATGGATTCCACGATAACCAAAGCGGGGAGCATCGTTGATGCTGACGGACGGAGCCTGCCAGGCGATGCCGCTTACGACCGAAGGACTTTCTATCTCGGCCGGGAGCAATTGCATGAAGGTCTGCATTCCATAAAACAGGCCTTGTGCGGTCTTAGCCGTTACGGTAACGTTCTTTTCAGAGACCTCCAAGGTATATCCCTCGTCATTCGTAAGATCAGCAGACGTGTTTATTACCAATGAAATGTTTCCCTGCTCGGCTACCTTTATTTCATAACCGGTCGCCTGTTTCATTTTTGAGGCGAAAAATTCCGCGATCGTTTTTGCTTCAGGGCTTGTCGCCCCCAAAGATGTATTGTTGTTTAATTCAAAGTACCCTTTGTGCTGGACCAAGCTCTGCGGAGCGGGAATGACATTGATGCCCAAATTGTAGGACTTGACTTCGCCTTGCGGCCCACCGCATGAGGCCAGTGCGCACAAGGTCATCCCCGCACAGATTGTAGCTAATAACTTCTTCATAATTTACCAGGCAAATATCGGATATTGTTTCATTGTATTATTTACTTTTTCACGGACGGCCGCGATGGTCTTGTCACATTCCGGCGAAGCCAATACCGTATCAATCATCTCCACGATTTCGCCCATCAGCTCCTCTTTGGCGCCACGGGTCGTAATAGCCGGGGTTCCGATACGGATTCCGGAAGTCTGGAATGCAGAACGGCTATCAAACGGAACCATATTCTTGTTTACGGTAATATCAGCCGCAACCAAGGCACGCTCAGCCACTTTTCCGGTCAGTTCAGGGAATTTGGTACGCAGGTCGATCAGCATACTGTGGTTGTCCGTTCCTCCGGAAATGATTTTATAACCTTTATCGATGAAAGCTTGCGCCATAGTCGCCGCGTTTTTCTTCACCTGCATCTGATACTCTTTGTATTCAGGTTCCAACGCTTCGCCAAAAGCTACGGCTTTCGCGGCAATGACATGTTCCAGCGGGCCTCCCTGTATTCCGGGGAACACCGCCGAATCCAAAAGCTGAGACATCATCTTGATCTGTCCCTTCGGGGTCTTTTTGCCCCAAGGATTCTCGAAATCTTTTCCTAAAAGGATGATACCTCCACGCGGGCCACGCAACGTCTTGTGAGTCGTTGAAGTGACAATATGGGCATATTCCAACGGATTATTAAGCAAACCAGCGGCTATAAGACCTGCCGGGTGAGCCATGTCAATCATCAGTAAGGCACCCACTTTATCCGCTATTTCACGCATGCGTTTATAATCCCAATCACGCGAATAGGCAGATCCCCCGCCGATAATCAATTTCGGTTTCTCGCGCAAAGCCACCTCTTCCATTTGGTCATAATCCACACGCCCGGTATCTTCTTTTACATTATATTCTGTAGCATGATAAAGGATTCCGGAACTGTTTACCGATGAGCCATGCGACAAGTGTCCTCCGTGGGCCAGGTTCAGTCCTAAGAACGTATCCCCCGGATTCAGCACCGCCAGCAAAACGGCTGCATTGGCCTGGGCTCCCGAATGCGGTTGGACATTGGCCCATTCGGCATGAAAAAGTTTCTTTACCCGTTCGATAGCAATCGTTTCGCTTTGATCCACCACTTCACATCCTCCATAATAGCGTTTGCCCGGATATCCCTCGGCATATTTGTTGGTCAGGCAACTGCCCATGGCCTGCATGACCTGGTCGCTTACAAAATTCTCGGAAGCTATCAATTCGATGCCTTTCAATTGGCGCTGATGCTCTTTTTCGATAATATCGAAGATAATGTTGTCTCTTTTCATCGTGTTGTGTATTTAGAATGTCAATAAATTAATTTGATTCTATCCTTGCTATTAGGTGCAAAATTAATAAATTTTTCAGTATCTCCCCATGAAGTGCCGGTTTTCATCGCATATTCTTCCGGAATAATTTATCAATCAGATCCCTCCGGCCTAATTTCTGAAGGGTCTGAGTGATTTGCCGGCGAAATTCAGGTTTATACCAGAAGAAAAATTGCCGTTGGTCAAGCTTTTGCTCCTTGGTCCGGGCGGTATACACCTTTTCCAAAGTATAAGGATGATACCCGGTATAATACATTTCTGTAGCCAGAGTCATGGGGGTAGGGGTAAAATCCTGCACCTGCTCCAATTGGAAATGCAGATTTTTGGTAATTACGGCCAGTTCGGCCATATCTGTTTCCGTACACCCCGGATGGCTTGATATAAAATAAGGTATCAATTGCTGGTTCAATCCTTGTTGTTTATTGATCCGGTCAAATATTTTCTTGAATTGTTCGAACAACTTGAATGAAGGCTTGCGCATGAAGTGCAATACCCTGTCCTGTGTATGTTCGGGAGCCACCTTGAGCCTTCCGGAAACATGACGCGTAATGAGCTCTTCGGTGTATTGGCGGGCTGCCTGGTTTAACTTTTCATCCTCATAATGGTGCAAGAGCAGGTCATAACGTATGCCGCTACCGATAAAGGATTTCTTTATTCCCGGTATCCGGTCTACCTCTTTATATAAAGCCAGCAGGGCTGTATGGTCGGCATGGAGGTTCTTGCATATCATCGGAGAGATGCAAGAGGGCTTCTTGCACTTGGCACAGATATCCGGGTTTTTGCCCCTCATCTCATACATGTTTGCCGAAGGTCCTCCCAGGTCACTCAAATATCCTTTGAAATCGGGCATATTTACAATGCTCTTTACCTCCTTGAGAATAGACTCCTTGCTTCGTGAGCAGATGAATTTCCCCTGATGGGCGGAGATGGTGCAAAAGGCACATCCGCCGAAACACCCCCGGTGGATATTGACCGAAAACTTAATCATCTCATACGCCGGGATCACCTTGCCTTTATATTTGGGATGGGGCAACCGGGTATAAGGTAAATCAAAAGAGGCATCGATTTCCTTTTCCGTCATGGGAGGATAGGGCGGGTTTACCACAATCATCTGCCGGCCGCAGGACTGGATGATTCTATGAGCCGCCAGCTTGTTGGATTCCTCTTCGATATGGCGAAAATTCTTGGCCTGTTTCAATTTGTCCTTCACGCATTCTTCGTGTGAGAAGAGAATCAGATCATCCTCTTTTTTCTCGACCTCACGGGCCAGATAGACCGTTTGGGGGATATCGCGTAATGAAGCGAATTCTTCTCCCGCCAAAAGGCGATGTACCAGTTCCCGGATAGGTTTTTCCCCCATTCCGTAGATCAACAGATCGGCCGGACTATCTATCAGAATCCCCGGACGCAACCGATCCTGCCAATAGTCATAATGAGTCAGCCGGCGCAGAGAGGCCTCGATTCCGCCCAATACTACCGGAACATCCGGATAGAGTTCTTTTAGTATTCGGGTATAGACTATGCTGGGATAATCCGGCCGCATCCCGGGCCGGCTGTCAGGCGTATAGGCATCATTACTCCGCAACCGTTTGTTGGCTGTATAATGATTGATCATGGAATCCATAGCTCCGGGGGAGACTCCAAAGAAAAGGCGGGGCTTGCCTAACTTACGGAAATCACGAAAGTCGCCTCGCCAATCCGGTTGCGGAACGATGGCCACACGCAATCCTTCAGCCTCTAAAACACGTCCTATGACCGCCGCTCCGAATGAAGGATGGTCTACGTAAGCATCTCCGCTAAAGAGGATTACATCCAAATATTCCCAACCTCGGGCTTCTATTTCCTTTTTGGTCGTGGGTAACCAGTCTTGCAACTTATATGTATTCATGGGGGCAAACATACAAAAAAACTACGGAAAAACCTTACTGAGATTTGAGATAAGTGAGATATGAGATACTGGTGGCTCAAAATCATAGGCATAAACGGAACAAATCATAGGCATAATCGCCCGCGAAGTTAGGCATGAATAGCAGCATTGGGGAAACAGGTGGGCGGAGAATTATTTTTTTAGATTGTAAAGGAAAAAACCTTCAAAAATTTTGCAGAATAAAAAAAAGTCTCTATCTTTGCACCCGCAATCGAGAGATAGGGTTGCTTACACTAAGATGACTTCGTAGCTCAGCTGGTAGAGCAAATGACTCTTAATCATTGGGTCGAGGGTTCGATCCCCTCCGAGGTCACTAAGCAAGTAAGGATAAAAGATGACTTCGTAGCTCAGCTGGTAGAGCAAATGACTCTTAATCATTGGGTCGAGGGTTCGATCCCCTCCGAGGTCACTAAGCAAGTAAGGATAAAAGACGACTTCGTAGCTCAGCTGGTAGAGCAAATGACTCTTAATCATTGGGTCGAGGGTTCGATCCCCTCCGAGGTCACAAAAGTAAAGAGCATGACTAAACTGTTTGGAGAAAGTCTTTCACGGTGTAAAAGCGGTGAAAGACTTTTCTTTTTTTAGATTGCTTGCTATTTCTTGTAAAAAGAGTAATTTTGCCAGCTGAATGAAAAATATGTTGGGCTTATAAACTCAAAAAACGAACGAACCGTGTTTATATGACAGAGAAGAACAATAATTTATTATTCCCGGCGGCAATGTCATACGGACTTGCATTGGGACTTTATTGGGTTGTAAAGTATATATTCAATATGATCAGCCCTTATTATCCGTATTGGATTGTGGTATATTGGGGCATGTCTGTTATCGTTCCCTATTTGGGGTATGTCCTGACCAAGCGTTACCGGGACGATTTGGGGGGAAGCATCACTTTCGGGGAGGCATGGCGATTCGGGGTATTGCTCTATTTCTTTGCGGCCCTCATCGTTTCGGTGATGCACTATGTTTTTTACCGTTTTGTAGCTCCACCGGATTATATGGCGAATGCCGTAAGTCAGACAATAGCCTCGCTCAAACAGATGAACGTAGACAGCCAGGTGATTCAGTCTGTCGAGGCGTTGAATTTCTCTCCGATACATCTGGCCTTGCAGGGTATATTAAATAATGTGTTATATGGTGTTGTTTTTTCTGTACCGGTGGCATTGTTGCTCCGCCGGAAACAGAGCGTTTGACAAGTAAACAGATAAAAGAAATATGGATATATCAGTAGTCATTCCGTTATACAACGAAGCCGAATCGCTCCCGGAATTATTTGCTTGGATCCAGCGGGTGATGGCGGAAAATCATTTTACGTATGAGATTATATTTGTGGACGATGGAAGTACCGATGGCTCTTGGGATGTCATCGAAGGATTCCGGAAGCAATCTCCGGCAGTAAGGGGGATCCGTTTCCGGCGCAATTATGGCAAGTCGCCGGGGTTGCATTGCGGTTTCCAGCGTGCGCAAGGCGATGTGGTGATCACGATGGATGCAGACCTGCAGGATAGCCCGGATGAGATTCCGGAGCTTTACCGGATGATCAAGGAGGACGGATATGACCTGGTTTCGGGATGGAAGAAGAAACGCTATGACCCCTTGTCGAAAACAATCCCGACAAAGCTTTTCAATGCTACGGCAAGGAAATTCTCCGGAATCCATAACCTGCATGACTTTAATTGCGGACTGAAGGCGTATAAGAATATTGTGGTGAAGAATATTGAGATATACAACGATATGCACCGCTATATTCCTTATCTGGCCAAGATTGCCGGGTTTACCAAGATAGGAGAGAAGGTGGTGCACCACCAGGCCCGGAAATACGGGAAGACGAAATTCGGGCTGGACCGTTTCGTAAATGGCTACCTGGATCTGATTACACTTTGGTTCACATCCAAGTTCGGAAAGAAACCGATGCATTTCTTCGGTCTTTGGGGGAGCGCGATGTTCTTGTTGAGCTTTATCTCGCTGATTATCGTGCTGGGAGCCAAGCTGGTCTCCTTGTGGGCCGGTGCTCCGCGGCCTTTGGTCACCAATTCGCCCTATTTTTACATTGCCCTGACCGGAATGATTTTAGGAACGCAGATGTTTCTTGCCGGATTCATAGGAGAATTGATTTCACGCAACTCTCCGAATCGGAATAATTATAAAATAGCGGAAGAGATTTGATTCTTATATGTCATTTTTTGAAATAGTGTTATTAGCGATCGGGTTATCTATGGATAGCTTGGCGGTATCGGTCACCAGTGGTGCGATTATCAAGAAGTTTACGGGAGGCCAGGTGATTCGTATAGCGGGGGTACTGGCTTTCTTTCAGGCTCTGTTTACGTTGACCGGTTATTTGTTGGGATTCGGTTTCCTGAAGTTGATAGAGGCGTTCGACCATTGGATTGCTTTTATTTTATTGGCCTATCTGGGCGGGAAGATGATCATGGATAGCCTCAAAGGAAAAGATGAAGAGGAAAAGATGGATCCACTCTGCCTGAAAACGCTTTGTGGGCTGGGAATAGCGACCAGCATTGATGCTTTGGCGGTAGGAATATCGTTGGCCCTGATGCAGGCGTCGCTCCCGATGATTACGCTTACCATAGCCGTGGTTACCTTCTTGTTCTCCGCTTTTGGCGTTTGCTTTGGAGGACGTGTCGGGGATAAGATGGACTT
This sequence comes from Candidatus Parabacteroides intestinavium, assembly GCA_019118725.1. Taxonomy (GTDB): domain Bacteria; phylum Bacteroidota; class Bacteroidia; order Bacteroidales; family Tannerellaceae; genus Parabacteroides; species Parabacteroides intestinavium. The sequence goes on from DWYO01000268.1 coordinate 15,294, forward strand.
TAAACTGGATCTGATTGGCGGTTTGATATTGATAGGTATAGGAATTAAGATATTAGTAGAACATTTATTCTTTGCCTGATTGGAATTAAATAACTATTTTTGCACGAATTTTGTAGATAATGTAAATAAACATCGAAATATGAATAAGAAATTTGCCGAATATTCGAAGTTCGACTTGTCGGACGTGAATAAGGAAATCCTGAAGAAGTGGCAAGACGGAGACGTTTTCCACAAGAGTCTTGAAATCCGCGAAGGTCATCCCTCGTTCGTATTCTACGAAGGGCCTCCTTCTGCTAACGGAATGCCGGGCATTCACCATGTGATCGCACGCTCTATCAAGGATATATTCTGCCGCTATAAGACGATGAAGGGTTTCAAAGTCAATCGTAAAGCCGGATGGGACACGCACGGTCTTCCGGTAGAACTGGGCGTGGAAAAGGCCTTGGGGATTACGAAAGAGGATATCGGCAAGAAGATTTCGGTAGCTGAATATAATGCGGCTTGCCGGAGGGATGTCATGAAATATACCAAGGAATGGACAGACCTGACCGAGAAGATGGGGTATTGGGTGGATTTGGAGAATCCCTATATCACCTATGATAACCGCTACATCGAATCGCTCTGGTGGCTTTTGAAACAGCTTTACAACAAAGGTTTATTGTATAAGGGATATACCATTCAGCCCTATTCGCCGGCGGCTGGCACGGGATTGAGCTCACACGAGCTGAACCAACCGGGGTGTTACCGGGATGTGAAAGACCTGACGGTCGTGGCTCAGTTTAAGATAAAGAATCCAAAACCGGAAATGGCACAGTGGGGTACGCCTTACTTCCTCGCATGGACCACCACTCCGTGGACATTGCCTTCGAATACCGCGCTTTGTGTCGGTCCGAAGATTGATTATGTGTCGGTTCAGACCTATAATGCTTATACGGGTGAGAAGATGACGGTCGTATTGGCTAAGGCTTTGCTCTATACGCATTTCAACAAGAAGGCCGAGGGTATCGCTCTGGAAGATTACAAGCCGGGCGACAAGTTGGTGCCGTTTAAGGTGGTTGGCGAATATAAGGGACCGGATTTGGTCGGTATGGAGTACGAACAGCTCCTTCCGTGGGTGAAGCCGGTTGAGTTGGACGAGAAGGGCGATTGGCGTGATGCTTCGGCGAAGGCGTTCCGGGTAATTCCGGGTGATTATGTGACCGTAGAGGATGGTACGGGTATCGTGCATATCGCGCCTACCTTTGGTGCGGATGATGCTTTCGTGGCAAAAGCGGCCGGTATTCCTTCGTTGTTTATGATTAACAAGAAGGGGGAGACGCGCCCGATGGTAGACTTGACGGGTAAGTTCTACCTGTTGGACGAATTGGATGAAAAGTTTGTGGCTGAATGTGTAGACATCGCTAAATATAAAGAATATGAAGGGCGTTGGGTGAAGAATGCATACGATCCGCAATTCACCGTAGATGGCAAGTATGACGAGAAAGCCGCGCAAGCTGCTGAGTCGCTGGATGTCTATATCTGCATGAAGATGAAGCAGGCGAACCAGGCCTTCAAGATGGAGAAGCACGTGCACAATTATCCGCATTGCTGGCGTACCGATAAGCCGGTGCTTTATTATCCGCTTGATAGCTGGTTTATCCGCTCGACGGCTTGCAAGGATCGCATGATTGAACTGAATAAGACCATCAACTGGAAACCGGAATCGACCGGTACAGGCCGTTTCGGTAAATGGTTGGAGAATCTGAACGATTGGAACCTGAGCCGCTCGCGTTATTGGGGAACTCCGCTTCCGATCTGGCGTGATGAGGATGGCGCGGAAATCTGCATCGGTTCGGTAGAAGAGTTGTATGCTGAAATCGAGAAGTCGGTTAAGGCGGGATTCATGTCGGAAAATCCCTACAAGAAGTTGGGTTTCGTACCGGGAGAATATACGAAAGAAAATTACGAGAAGATAGATCTGCACCGTCCGTATGTGGACGACATTGTTTTGGTTTCGCCTGCAGGCAAGCCGATGAAGCGTGAAACGGATTTGATTGACGTGTGGTTTGACTCGGGTTCGATGCCTTACGCCCAATTGCATTATCCGTTCGAGAACAAGGAGCTGATCGATAGCCGTTCATATTATCCGGCAGACTTTATTGCGGAGGGAGTAGACCAGACCCGTGGTTGGTTCTTTACGCTTCATGCCATTGCTGCCATGGTATTTGATAGCGTGGCTTACAAGGCTGTTGTGTCTAATGGCTTGGTATTGGATAAGAATGGCAATAAGATGTCGAAGCGTCTGGGGAATGCCGTTGATCCGTTTGCTACCATCGAGAAATATGGTTCCGATCCGTTGCGTTGGTATATGATTACAAACGCTTCTCCTTGGGATAACTTGAAGTTTGATGTGGAAGGGGTAGAAGAGGTGCGCCGTAAGTTCTTCGGTACCTTATATAATACCTACTCTTTCTTTGCGCTCTATGCCAATGTGGATGGCTTCGATTATTCACAAGAGGAGGTGGCTTGGGCAAAACGTCCGGAGATCGACCGCTGGATTCTCTCTTTGTTGAATAGTTTGGTGAAGGATGTGGATGCCTATTTGAATGCGTATGAGCCGACACGTGCCGGACGTGCGATTTCGGATTTCGTGAATGATCATTTGAGTAACTGGTATGTGCGTCTGAACCGTAAACGTTTCTGGCAGGGTGGCCTGACGGAAGATAAGCTTTCGGCTTACCAGACGTTATATACTTGCCTGGAAACCGTGGCTAAGCTGATGGCTCCGATAGCTCCGTTCTATGCCGATAAGTTGTTCTGTGATTTGATTGCCGTAACCGGCCGTGAGCAGGTAGAATCGGTTCACTTGTCTGACTTCCCGGTTTGCCATGAGGAGCTTATTGACAAGGCCTTGGAAGAGCGGATGCAGATGGCGCAGGATATTTCATCCATGGTTTTGGCTTTGCGCCGCAAGGTGAATATCAAGGTTCGTCAGCCGCTTCATGTATTGATGGTTCCGGTGTTGGATGAACATCAGAAAGAAAGCATCGATGCCGTGAAGTCGCTTATCTTGAATGAGGTGAATGTGAAAGATATGAAGTTTGTCGATAATACGGCCGGAATCTTGGTAAAACGTATCAAGCCGGACTTCAAGAAGCTCGGCCCGCGTTATGGTAAGATCATGAAGGCGTTGGCGGCACAGATCCAGCAGATGAGCCAAGATGATATCAATACGTTCGAAAAGGCGGGTGCCTTCACGCTCCAGGTAGAAGGACAGGAGGCTGTTATCGAGCGGGCGGATGTGGAAATCATCTCCGAAGATATTCCGGGTTGGCTGGTGGCTAATGAAGGACGCCTTACGGTGGCCTTGGATATCACGATCACCGATGACCTGAAGAAAGAGGGATTGGCGCGCGAATTGGTGAATCGTGTCCAGAATCTGCGTAAGAGTAGCGGATTTGATATCACGGATAAGGTGAACATTACCGTGGCTTCTTCGACTGAGATGAATGATGCCATCAACGATTATAAGGAGTACATCGCCAATCAGGTGCTGGCTAACAGCATCGAGATTGCGGATGAGCCGATAGCTGATGCCACAACCCTCGACTTCGAGGATTTCACATTGGCGGTGAAAGTCGTAAAGGCATAATAGCGAACTCATAAAAATAACTCGAAAAAACAGCGTCATGAATGGTTGCAAGCGTAAGGCAAGGCAAAATCCATGGCGCTGTTTTTATAAACGAATAGCGGATGAACGAGCTACAAAAGCGGGTTTCCATTGTAATGTGTACCTATAATGGAGAAAGATTCTTGCGGGAACAGATAGACTCGCTATTAAATCAGACCTATCCTTTATATGAAATTATCATACAGGATGATTCCAGTACAGACGGGACGAGAAGGGTCGTTCAGGAATATGCGGACAAATATGATACTATAAAGCCTTGTATAAATAAAGCTGAGAGAGGGGTGAATGCTAATTTCTTCAGTGCCATGCATCTTGCTACAGGTGATTATATTGCGATTTGTGACCAGGATGACATTTGGGAGAAGAATAAA
>DWYO01000269.1 GCA_019118725.1 Candidatus Parabacteroides intestinavium
CCGGAAATATCTGAATCATCGAAGAAATTGGCATAAAGAGAGCTTGTCTCATCGAAGATATAATCCAATGTATTCGGACGGAACTTCACAATCGGGTCCGGTTCTTCCTGTACGCTGCTTAATACATAACCGGAGCCCTCCATACCATAGCCATACCCAAAACTATATGGAGTATAAACGAATCGGCCTAATGAATCCTTGGTCAACAACATATAGCTATACGCATAATAATCCGCCGTAGAAGGATTGTCTCGGAAAGTCAGTTGAAACGCCATATGAAGTTGATAATCTATTGTATCGAATTCGTAAGTATAGCCTAATTTCTCAATAGGAACGACCGAAGGGATTACAGTTTCAGCCGTAAGCGGTTCAAATCCTTCGCAAGTGGCACGGATTCCAATTCTATCCCCTGCCTTAGGAATATAAGTTGAGGTATAATAGGTAGTGGCATAAGGCAAATAGGACAATGAATCAGCAGACTTTTCTATATACATTTTGCCTTGCTCTGCCCCATTCACCCAAAGTTCGACTTGCAAATAGTACGGTAGCGAATCCCCATGCACCCAATAAGCATCTCGTGAGGCAGGCTGAACGTCTATCTGTATCGCGCTATCCGCACAAAGCTGGCGCGTCGTAAGAGAAAGCTGTACCGGAGTTCCGTCCCAATCCACATACACATCTTGCCAACAAGAGGATAACAAACAACTCAAAAAAAGCAATAAAGGAACTATCTTATTCATAACCAATCAGAATTTATAGGTATAAGAAAATGATGGGACAATCGGGAATATACTCAACTGGCGGAGTGTTATCTTCTTATTGTTTGTGTCATAATCTTCAGACCAAGCCAAAACCGGATTTTTCCGGCAATAGGCATTGTAGATGCCGATGTTCCAAATACCGGTATGCCCCTTTTTGGTGGTATGGTAAATATTTACCCCTAAGTCCAACCGATGATAGTCTGGAAGCTGATAATTGTTCCGCGTCAAGTTCTCCATCAGACTATTGCCGTACGGATTCAAAGTGATCCAATTTCCTTTGGAATAGACCCAAGACGCATTCAGTTCGACCTTCTTGCCGGGACGATAGGAGGCGACAAGATTCAATTTATGCCGGTTATCAAAACGAGACGGGAAACGTTTTCCTCCATTAATCTCGGCAAATTGACGATCCGCCCAAGAGAGGGTATAGCCTATCCATCCCGTAAACCTACCGTGGTTCTTCCGGACAATCCATTCCGTACCATAGGCCCGTCCTGTGCCTTGCGTCAATTTGTCTTCCCATACCATCCCGTCAGGGAAACGCCCCACCCAAGATTTGAAGTCCGACAAATGCTGCATATTCTTATAATAGGCTTCCATCGAAAAGCTATACTCCCGGTTCGGAGAATAGTGTAATCCGACAGAAATCTGATCAGATACCGAAGGCTTCACCTTATCCGTACTCGGCATCCAGATATCGGTCGGAAGGTCCAGATACGTTGCCGGAATCAGATACACCGGTTGGGTCATACGAGAATAGGCCAGCTTGGCCGACCAATGCCGGTTCAACAAATAACGGGCGGATATACGAGGCGAAAGCTGGGCATATAATTTATGCTTCAAATAAAAGGTCGAAAAAGAAAGTCCGGCATCTATACGCAAATGCTCCAAGGGATGAAAACGGTCTGACAAGAAAAGGACCGTCTCATTTCCTATCATACGGATTTGATTCTGCTGACGTTCTTGTATATTGCCCCAAGTATCCCCGTCTGAAGAGATAATATCCGCCTGTAAAAACTCCATGTATTCCGGACGGAAAGCCTGAAGACGGGTGGAGATTCCCGCCTGAATCTGATGCAAGGTCGTAGGACGATAGGTCAGCACCCAGGAAAGACGCCCGTCATCAATACCCGAAACCGTAGCCGACTCGGTATAAACCGGTGTTTGTGTATAATACCCGTTCCTCTCAGTTGAACTATAAAAGAGTTTGCTTCGATAACGAGTATAAGAAGCCGTAAATTTACTCTCCAGCTTCTCTTGCATCTGATAATTCCAATTCAATACCGAAGCAAAATTTCCCCAACGAACGCGATATTTGTTTTTAAGGGAATAATCATACGTGGAAGATTCTGTTTTATCTTCCGTTGTTACCCGAAACAAATCATCACCAGAATATATTCCTAATGAGAAATGGCTACGGCCTTGCACATAATCCATCCGACCATTGATGTCATGAAAGGAATAACGGGGATTCATCGGGTAATCCTTCAAATGGTTCTTATTCAAGATAGCAAATGTCGGAGCTGTAATCAAATCCGCCCACGAACGGCGTATGGCAAAATGAAACGAAAGTCTGTCTTTTATCAACGGCCCTTCCAGATGAGCGTTACCTTGAATCAAGCCGACACCGAAACTTCCATGCCACTTCTTCATATTTCCTTGTTTGGTATGAATATCTGTAACCGAAGAAAGGCGTCCGTCATACTTGGCGGGGAAATACCCTTTATAGAAATCCAGCTTATCGACTACATCCGGATTGAATGCCGAAAAAAGTCCGCCTATGTGGCTTACCTGATAAACCGGCATACCGTCAATCAGGAACAGATTCTCATCGTTATTTCCACCTCGGACATACATTCCACTCATCCCCTCCATGCCCATAGCCACCCCCGGCAATTGCTGGATGCCTTTGATTAAGTCCGGCTGACTCATAATGGCCGGAATCTTCAGAAGCTGTTTCCCGGAAAGCACCTCTTTGCCCGGCTCATCGGTCAATACCGCGGCATTACGAAGGCTATCGGCTTCGACTATAAATTCTTGCAAGGATATCAATTTCATCGAATCTTGAGGTGAATAGGATTCTGATTTGCGTTTCAAGATCAGATAATCCCCCGTGACCAACCATTCAATCTCATAGGTATAAAACAATTCGTAAAGACATAAAGATAGTGGTTGATTCTGAACAGATAGGGTTACCGGAGGAATATTCTTCAACAAAGAAGATTCAAAAGAAATGTGTTTGCCAACCTGCTTTTCTATCTCCAGCAAGACTTTCTCTATCGGGGCCTGACGGACTGAAAAAGAAATAACCGGTTCATCTTCCGCCCGAACCGATTGCAGCACCCCGAACAGAAAAGCAAGACATACCAATATCAGTTTTCCCAATCGTATCATTCTTCTTTCAAGACTATATCTAACGTCTGATTGATAACCGTAAGTACCTCATCCAATGACATATCCCTGAATGTAGCCGTCAGACGCAAAGAATCTGAAGCTGATTTCCGATTGGTAATCCGAACATCATAACAGAGTTCCAAGTCATGAATCACTCGGGGTAAGGGAGTATCCCGAAAAACCAATTCCCGATTTTGCCAAGACAAGAGATTTTCGTTCTCTTCCTTTTCTACCTGAATTTGTTGTTCTTCAGCCGAATACCGGGCAGACATACCAGCCGTTAATAACTCCTGATGGTTCCCGGCTTCAAAACGAACCCGTCCACTCTTTACCTGTACTTCGACATTCCGAACATCTTCCCGAACCAAGAAAGAGGTACCTAACACGGTGACCCGTGTGGATTGTGCCGATACCGTAAAAGGGCAACCCTCCAGGCGCTTTACCCGGTAAAAAGCTTTTCCTTTCATCTCAACCCAGCGTTCTGCATCACCAAAGGATTTCGCATCATAGCGTAATTCCGAACCGGAAGCCAACGTAATATGCGAACTATCCGGCAAGTAAACCTCGGTCACCTTGCCGGAGGCAGAGGTTATCAATACCCAGTCCGGTTGATTATTCCGATAAATCAGATAACACCCCAAAGCTATCAGCAAAAGCATGGCCGCAGCCATTCCCTTAGCCCATGCCGGAAAACGGAATACACGACGGATATGCCGCTCGGAGGCAAATTTATGCCACGCCTTTTCCACATCCAGGCTATTCTCCCGATAATGCTTCGCCACAAATGCGATCCGTTCTTCTAATGTATGCTTTTGCTCTTCACTCATATAGTTTGTTTTTAGTTGACAAGAAACAGATTCCTAAAGTCTTGTCAACGGGTCAACTCTATCCTTACAATTGAAACTTATACCCGACACTTAACGAAAGTGCATGAACGGGGTCAAAGACTCTTTCATCAGCATAACCCATCTTCGGGTTTGACAAGGTCACATCATATCCCATTGAAACAGTCCATTTATTTGCCTCAACACCAAAACGAAATACCGCACCCCAATCAAAATAACGGGATGTTTTCGTTCCGACCGACATGCTTTGTATTTCATCGGTAGGCCCTAATGATTCCCAATTCCGAATTTTGTCGGAAAAACAATATCCTATGTAGGGACCTGCCGCAACAAAGAAACGCCAATCATCAACAGGGAAATACAGCTTGCCCATCAAGGGTACAAATAAGCTGGCTTTTACCTGCATGTATTCCAGCATTACCACCCCATTATAATGCTCTCCGAAACCATAATATCCACCAACCTCGTCATTCTTCCGCCGTTCGGTCAAGAATAATCCGCTACTGAACGCCCAACGCTCAGTAAAATCATAATCCACGCCGACTCCTAACCGCCACGAAGGCAACCAACGGACACCGGAAGAGTTTCCCTTATGGTTTACCGCCAAAGCGAACTCCGGTGTCACACTCCATTGCGCTTTTGCCGAGCCAGTACTCAGCAAGCCCAACATCCCTAACATCAAAATCGTTTTCTTCATTTTTCTCTCTTCTTATAAAGTTTCCTTTTTCGTTATTTCACCTATAAGACAAGAAAAAGAGAAAAACCCCTACTCATTACATTGAAAATTGAAAAAAAATATCAGAACACCCCATTTTCGTTCCATTCTCAACTTTCGATTTTCAATTAAAAAACAGGAATGTATAGATCCGTATAGCCGTTTCGCGCAAGGCTTTTAGGGCTTTCGAGATTTGATTTTCTACCGTCTTTATCGAGATATGAAGTTCCTCGGCAATCTCCTGATATTTCAACCCGTCACGTTTAGAAAGCAGGAATATACGCCGGCGTTCCGGAGGCAGATGATCAATGGCATCCCACAAGCGGGCATCTCGCTCCGCCAACCGCACCTGCTCTTCCTCACCCGTATCTATCTCATCCGGGAACTCATCCTGCAACATCTCCACCCGCTCTTGCGAAACCTGCAAAACAGAACGGTTCTTTACCGCCTGATACAGGTAGGCTTTCAGATTCAAGATAGACACTCCTCCCCTCAGCTTCTCCCATACATCGGCAAAAGCTTGTTGCACAACATCTTCCGCATCATCTATCTGATTAGTATATTGCAAGGCAAAAAGGCACAATGGACGATAAAGACTCTTGTACTCACTCTCGAAATCCACCATAAAAAGGCTTTTTAAATTGAAAGTTGAAAATTGAAAATGAATAGAGATTTTCTGATAATCTTCAACTTTCAATCTTCAACTTTCAAATTCTAATTATCTGAATCCAATAATCTTTCTCACTTCATTCAGGGTTTTTGAAGCACTTTCGCGAGCCTTTTCCGCACCCATACGAGCTACTTTCGCCAGATACTCCTCGTTCGAACGAATATCCAAAATGCGTTCACGAAT
>DWYO01000270.1 GCA_019118725.1 Candidatus Parabacteroides intestinavium
TAAACGTCCTTGTTCAGAGGTAGCTTAATATGTATTGTCGTGATTGTCTTTGCCAATGCGAGCACCTTATCTACACTCATATTAATCTCTGTGACTTTCAACATACGCTCCAATTCCTTGTAAACTTTCAAAGCCACAAAGCAGATGCATATGTGGGCTTCTATGCGTTTGCGTGCAAAATGGAACATAGGGCGTATCTCTATCTTTGATTTCGCTATACGGAAAGCTCGTTCCACGTGCCAAAGGTTATGATATGCTGTGTATACATCTTGTATCGGCATATCTGTGTTGGTGAGATATCCTTTGAGTCCATCCCAACGGGCATCGTCAGTTATGCAGTTATAGTTGATGGTGACTTTCACGTCACCGTTCATGGATAAAAACTTGTTGTAACCTCTTTTGTTGATGTTACCTTTCGTGAGCGCACCATGCTTATAAGCTTTTTCCAACCTTCGTATGCCTTTTTCTCGGTTATAGGCATCTTTCTTTGCTCGGTCATCTGTATAGCCTACCAAAAGCCGATGTCCGCCCCCCTTTGTCATATTCAACCATATTTTTGTCTTGCTTGGGCTGGTTCAGTATCCACTCCTTTATCTCTGCACTTTCATTCTTTATCTTCGCACCTATTATATACTTGTAGCCGTGCGCCTCAAGTTCTGCTATGTTGGCATTGTTCATCAGACCCGAATCAGCCACGACCACAAAGTTTTCCAAACCGTATTTGCTTACAAACTCGTTTATCGCCGGCAGCATTGTGTGGCCTTCGTATTTGTTGCCTTCATGGATGCAATAGGCAAGCGGGTAGCCACCCAAGCTTACAAGCAGTCCCAGTATGATTTGAGGATTGCTGTGACGTCCTTCTTTCGAGAACCCCGTCTTGCGTAATTCGTCCTCATAATCCGCTTCAAAGTATAGCGTAGTAACATCATAGAATAACACGCCGATGTTGCCACCAAACAGCTTGGCTGTATGACGTACGCTGATGTCCTGGACAATCTTATGCTGATGATTGCTAAGTTTGTCAAGATAACGATAGATTTTGGATAGGTCTACATCCTCATCGAGGTTGTTTTTCAAGTATTCCACGGTCGCAGCCTTGCTTGTTGGATAGGTCAAACGGGCTTTAACAAGTTTGCGGAATATCTCATCGTCAATACGATTGAAGCCAATTCTATCAAACGTGCGGTCCAAAATCAAGTCGCAGCCGTTGAGAAGGATATTGCTTACCTGAGATAGTACACGACGCACTTCTTCTCGCTCACGGTCGCACGCCTTACGCTCCTCACCATACAAGTCCAGCTGTGGGTGGCGGCGAGCTTCTTCTTTAGAAATCCATACTTTTGCTTCATTGACAAGACTTTCTACCTCATTTTCACTATATGCGACACCGATTGTGGCAAGTTCCTTCATCTTGCCACCAATTTTCTCAACAACAATAACTCCGATGTTGCCGGATGGATACTTCTTTTTGCGAACAAACATAGTTAAAATACCTTTCGTGTCACCTAAAATCAGGTGACACGAAGATACAAAACTTTGTTTGTTAATCAGTTATAAAACGCATACTTTTTGAGTGACGAAGTCAGGAAATAGCAATACTTTATCCCATTTATTTATGTTATTCCATAAAAAAAGGTCGTTCCCAGCATTCCGGAACGGCCTTTTTTTCCAAAATCTTCCTAAAGGGAAACTTACCCCACCAAAGAAACCATTGTTTCACCATCTGCTTCTTCGAATGCCAGTTTGCCCTCTTTTGCCAACCAACCCAAAGCGGCATACATATCCTTTTCCGCTTTGATTTTCGTAGCTTTTTTCAAAGCTTTCAGGCTCATTTTGCCGCCTTCGTTCAAGGCATTCCAAACTTTGCCTGCATTTGTACCAATTAATTCAATCATGTCTCTATTAATTTTAAATAACAGGGGCAAATATAGATATTTATTACAAATAACAAAAGATTTAGTGCTTTTTTAGTTAAATTGTAATAGATATTGCTTGATTCCGTGTTATCATCTTAGCCTCAATAGCACTAACCTCATTGTATTTCCGAAGACACTCGGCAGCATATCGGCCTGCTTCCACCAATCCCTCTCTGCCAGAATAACCATTAATAATCATTAACAACGAAGTCGTATCCAATCCAATTTTCGTCCGTTCCTCATCACTGGTAGGCGTCCCTATCCCGCCTATTGCATCCCGATAGACCGGCAAGCCCTCTATATTCAATTCACCCCGACCTATGCCATGATACAATTCGCCCTCTTTTCCGACACCTAAGACCAATTGTCCCCCCTGAATCTTCCCCGCGTCAAAACCGCCAATCGAATAACCACTCCGAATAGAAATAAGATTAATCAAATCGACCAACGTATCAATCCGGTACAAAGGCAATCCGCGAAGGATTCTTCTCCTGAGGGCCTCAGCCGAAGGACGATAACGGTTCGGATCTTTTCCTAACCTTTTATACGCCTGGCGAGTAGCCTGTATAGGAAACCACTTGTTCACCTCTTCCAATTTCATGGTTTGACGTACGTTCTCCTCCTCTTGGGCTATCTCTTTCCACAATCGGACATCCGACTCACTATTTTTCACTGGGCAAGCAATAGCCAGCACATGCAAATCCGGACATGCCGCCAATATCTCATCTGACAATGTTATCTGTATCATCATTCCTTAAATTTATACGTTTCTTCAGCAAAACCGACCTGAATTACTCAGGTTTCCCGTAAGCCTATTCCCGAAAGAATCCGCCCACTTCTTATTCCCAGTCTCCGAGCGGAAAAGAAGTCCTCGACATGCCGATAGGTGCATATCCCGGAAAGATGAATATGCCTATCCGCTACCCCCTCTTTATGCAATTGCAACCTAACGGCCCGCCACAAGTCAATATGCATCTTCCCCGTCCGAGGGTTTAAGCTAAAAAGAGATTCGGTCTCTTCGTCCGTCCAAACATGAGACTGACGAAATTGGTCGACCACCTCATCCCCTACCTCAAACGCCTCCCGACTGATAGACGGCCCGATAAGCGCTTGCATTTGTAGGACATCACAACCATATACCTTCTTCATTTGGGATATCGTCTGGCAAACAATAGCCTGCACAACACCCCGCCAGCCGGCATGAATCGCAGCTACGACCTGCTTATCCGGCGCATACACCAACACCGGTACACAATCCGCCGTAGCTACCGCCACACAAATTCCACGCACATCCGTTATCAACGCATCCACACTTTCCAAATCCCGGGTTTGCTCTTCCTTTGAGCGGTACAGAAACGCCTTGTCAATCCTACGGACTTGCGAACCATGCGTCTGATGAGGCATGAAAAGACATTCGGGAGAAAAACCAAGCGACTCACACAAAAGCTGAATATTCTCGCGTACATGCCCCGGCTCATCTTCTGTATAAAGACCGGCATTCATTCCGGCAAAATTTCCGTGGCTTACCCCTCCGAAACGGGTCGTTATAAAATGAGAAATGTTGCAATCGCCCATCCATTCGGCACATTGCAACACTTCCACCCGATTACTTAGACGATTCTTCCGCATCATGGGGTTCATCATCATCATCCTCGTCTTCGTCCCAATCCTCATATTCGATGTAGTCTTCCTCATCCTCTTCATCTTCCGGGAAGACAAAATCATCATCATCATCGAATTGCAAGGATTTGACATCAATATTTTTATGAACAATCTGCTCCACCTCATGGAAAGACTCCTTATTCAATTCTTTCCAAAGCAAATCTTTCAGTTCAGTAAGGCCTTTATGCGCTACTGCCGAGATAAAGACGTGTGGAATTCCTTCAGGCAATTCCTGCTCCATCTCGCGAATCAGCTCATCGTCCAGCATATCACACTTGGTAATTGCCAGAACACGAGGCTTATCTTCCAAATCTGGGTTATACTTCACTAGTTCGCCCAGCAATATCTCGTATTCCTTCTTAATATCATCGCTATCCGCCGGAATCATGAAAAGAAGCAACGAGTTTCGTTCGATATGGCGCAAGAAGCGAAGTCCCAAACCTTTACCTTCACTCGCCCCTTCGATAATACCCGGAATATCCGCCATAATGAAAGAACGGTTATCCCGATAGCTCACGATGCCCAAGTTCGGTTCCAATGTCGTAAAAGGATAATTGGCGATCTTGGGCTTAGCCGCCGATACCACCGAGAGCAAAGTTGACTTTCCCGCGTTCGGGAATCCCACCAAACCGACATCCGCCAAGAGCTTGAGTTGAAGAATCACGTGCTTTTCCTGAGCCGGCTCACCCGGTTGGGCATAACGCGGAGCCTGATTGGTCGATGTCCGGAAATTCCAGTTTCCTAAACCACCCTTACCTCCTTTGAGGAGCATCACCTGCTGTCCGTCCTCGGTCACATCACAAATAAACTCGCCGGTCTCGGCATCATATACCACCGTTCCGCACGGGACTTCAATCACCCGATCTTGCCCGTCTTTTCCAAAACTGCGTTTCGCACCCCCACTCTCACCATTTGTCGCCATAATATGCCGCTCATACTTCAAGTGAAGAAGCGTCCAATAATTCCGGTTACCACGCAGATAGATATGGCCTCCTCTTCCTCCGTTACCTCCGTCGGGACCACCTTTCGGAATATATTTGGCACGGCGAAAGTGAGAAGAACCTCTGCCCCCTTTTCCTGAGCGGCAATAGATCTTTACATAATCTACAAAGTTTGATTCAGCCATTATTTAATTGACAATTATGAATTACAAAAGCTCAACCTGTTAGTTAACAAGGCTTCAGCGAACAAGGTAACAAGGCAAAAAGCCGCGTGTGGCTAATATTCTGCCGCAAAAGGCCCTACCCAACACCTTATCACCTCGTCTACTGAGTCCCCGTCAACTATAACTTGAGCTTGTGAATATTGATTTATTAAATTGAATTGATTGCTTCTTTGATTCTTCCGAATATTTCGTCAATTGTGCCCATACCGTGAATAGCCACATGCTTGCCCTCTTTCACATAAAAGTCAGCCAAAGGAGCAGTTTGCTTGTGATATACATCCAAGCGAGACTTGATCGTCTCCAAGTTATCATCCGAACGGCCTGATACTTTTCCACGTTCCAACAAGCGTTTAATAAGCTCATCTTCGTCTACCTGCAAATTCAACATGATAGAAACGTCCGTACCGCGCTCGTTCAACATCTTCTTCAAAGCCTCAGCCTGCGGGATAGTACGTGGAAAACCATCAAAGATAACCCCCTTTGAGTTTTCTTTGCTATCCAACACCTTAGCCAGCATATTCACGATCAAATCGTCCGGGACCAACTGACCTTTTTCAATATAATCCTTGGCAATTTTGCCCAGTTCCGTTTCATTCTTCATCTCTGAGCGCAACACATCACCGGTAGAAATATGATCCAGTCCGTATTCCTTAATAATCAACTCGCTCTGCGTTCCTTTACCTGAACCGGGAGCACCGAAAATAACTACATTCAACATAATACTTTTACATTATATATTATATAAACCACATTACTCAATCATCAATTACATAAATGTCCCTATATGCCCGTCCCAATCCATCGTAATCCAATCCATGGCCTACGATAAACGCCGGTGGAATCTGAATACCCACATAATCCGGCTTCAACTCACACCGAAGAGACTCCGGTTTGAAGAGCATCGTAGCCAACTTGACCTCTTCCGCCCCCATCTCCTTCAGACGCGCCAATAGGTTGTACATCGTAAAACCCGTGTCAATGATATCCTCCAAGAGGATTACCGTACGCCCTTTAACATTCTCCTTAATCGGCATAATCTCTTTCAGCACCCCTGTACTGCCTGTCCCCGCATAAGAAGAATAACGGGCAAATGATACTTCGTAAGACCCATCCATCTCAGCCATCAGTTCGGAAGCAAACATAAAAGCTCCGTTCAATACACAGACGAACAACACATCTTTCCCTTCTATGTCTGATTTTATATTCCCTGCTATGCGGGCAATTGCTTTCTTGATCTCCGCTTCCGGAATAAACAGCTTGAATCGCTTATCTTTCAGTTGAATCTTATCCATAATATTCGGGTTTTATTCTCTTTTGAGCGCACAAAATTACAATATTTCCGTCTATTTACCGATAGCAAACTCTATTTTTAGAAGCTGTTTTGAATTTCTTTAGAAGAAGCTGAAATAAATCCAAAACAGCTTCTTAAAAAACTTCTTGGAAATTTCATTTTGAAATAGCGGTGATATTCTGTAATTTTGTCCCACATTATTAAAAATCAAGGTTAAAAACGCGATGATTAAACTATTTGCTACAGAAAAAGTTAAGGATATTGACCGATATACGATACAACACACGCCGATTGCGCCCATAGATCTGGTAGAAGAAGCGGTAACGGCATTCGTTAACGAATTCCGCAACCAATATTCCAAAGTACACCGGATAATCGTTTTCGCCGGACAAGGAAACAACGGAGCGGATGCACTGGGCATCGCCCGGCAATTACTGGATGAATCCTATCGGGTATTCATCTACTTGTTTAATCCTACGGGATATTTAAGTCCGGAATGCGCCGAAAACCGGAGAAGGCTTCTAAACATCGGTCAAGTGGAGTTTACCGAGGTACGTGATAATTTCATTCCTCCTACCCTAACCTCGCATGATGTAGTCATTGACGGATTGTTCGGTTCCGGATTAAATCGTCCGCTGAGCGGAGGATTCGCAGCACTGGTCAAATACATCAACAGCACTCAGGCCGAAGTAGTAGCTATAGACACGCCTTCCGGTTTATTTGGTGAGGATAATCGGGAAAACGATAAAGACTGCATCATCAAGGCTAACAGAACCTACACCTTCAATTTTCCGAAACTCTCTTTCCTGCTGCCGGAGAACAGCCCTTATGTAGGAGAATGGAAGGTGCTGAATATCAATGTACACCCACGAATAGTAGCCGATACGCAAACCAACTATTACATGGTGACGGAAGAAGATATTGCCTGTGTATTCCAGCCACGCAAACGCTTCTCGCACAAAGGCACCTATGGACACGCCTTACTGGTGGCGGGAAGCCGAGGTAAGATGGGAGCTGCCCAACTGGCTGCAAAAGCCTGCCTCCGGAGTGGAGCCGGGATGCTGACCATACATATCCCCAAGTGTGGAGAGACTATCCTGCAAACAGCCTTTCCGGAAGCTATGGTAGAGATGGATGCGCACGAAGCGTATTTCACAACCGTTCCCTCCATTACTCCATACACGGCATTGGGCATAGGACCTGGATTAGGCCAACAATTAGAGACCGCAGTAGCTTTAGACGAACTGCTATCATCAGTCATCAAACCGGTGGTTCTGGATGCAGACGCCCTGAATCTGATTGCCGCCAATAATGACATATTGGCAAAGATACCCAGCCGGAGCATCCTGACCCCTCATCCGAAAGAGTTCGACCGACTTGCCGGAACCAGCAATTCCGCTTACGAGCGTTTACAAAAAGCCCGTGAATTTGCCAAGGAACACCGGCTATGCATCGTACTAAAAGATGCTTATACCGCTGTTTGCACCTCTGAAGGAAATGTTTATTTCAATACCTGCGGAAATCCCGGTATGGCTACGGCAGGGAGCGGAGATGTGCTGACCGGTATTATCCTCGGCTTGTTAGCCCAAGGCTATGAACCGGAAACAGCGGCTGTTGCCGGAGTATTCCTGCATGGCACGGCTGGAGACCTGGCCGCAGCTCATTGGAGCGAACGGGGGATGATTGCCGGAGATATCATCGAATTCTTAGGAAAAGCTTTTAAGCAGGTTATTTGAAAATCGACCTACCTTTTCCGGAAAAGCATGTACCCTTCAGAGAAAGGATAAAGCTTTTTTCTAAAGAACTTTTTGCTATTCTGTTCTTGTACACGCCCTGATGATGAGCAACAGAACGGATTACAAATATATCAAAGGAAAACATTGGGCAAAGCCCAATAAGGTGAACATTCGACAAACTACAAGTACTTATATATATAACAATAGCGACTGCCACCACGAACCTATTAGTGACAGTCGCTATTATCGCATGTAAAAAGCCAAATGTTTACCTTGAAGCCTTACCAGCTAATTTCTTATTTGCTTTCCGACGATACCGATGGAGCTATATCAGCCTTGGCTACAGCCCATTTCTTGTTCGGCTTTTTACTCATTACAAACTCAATATCGATGCCTTCCTTTATATCATCCCAAGTGAGATAAGACTTCGTATACCGTTTGCCGTTCACATATACTTTATTGATATATACGGCTTCCTTACTCCAGTTCCGGGTTGTCATCCGGATATGATTCCCGTTGCTCATCCGCACATCAACAGACGGTAAAGCCGGTGAACCGATAGCATAATATCCGCTACTCGGACAAATCGGATAAAAGCCGAGACAATTGAAGATGTACCATGCCGACATCTGTCCGCAATCGTCATTTCCGCAAAGCGATCCCGGCTTATTGCCATAAAACTTATCTATGATCTCACGCACCCATTTTTGACATTTCCAGCCTTCACCGATATAATTATACAGGTAAGCCACATGATGGCAAGGCTCATTGCCGTGCCAGTAGGCTCCTATACGGCCATGAATATCATGTGCACCGGGAATATCCTCCGGCAATTCATACAAAAACAACGAATCGAGCCGTGCACGGAACAGGTCGCGCCCCATAAGGTTAATCAGCCCCTGCACATCCTGCGGAACCGTCCAATGATATTGCACCGTGAAACCTTCCGTTATATCTCCCCAGCCATTGACTGAACCCGGTCCCTGATAGGCCACCGGAGCAAACGGAGTACGCCAATCGCCGTTACTATCCTTTCCACGCATATATCCGGTCTGCGCATCATACAGATTCCGGTAATTCATCGCCCGGCCCATGAAATACGCATACTCCTTGTCCTTCCCCAGTTTCTTGGCTGCCTGGGCAATGGCATAATCATCGTAGGCATATTCCAAAGTCTTCGACACCGACTCTGCCTCCTTATCAAAAGGTACGTAGCCCAGCTCACGGTATTCCGGCAGACAATCGTAATTATCATTCATCGCCGTCGTAACCATAGCCTCGAAGGCACGTTCATAATCAAAACCTTTTACACCCTTACAAATCATATCCGCCAACACTGCCGCAGCATGATACCCGATCATACACCAGGTCTCGTTACTCCCGAACGCCCAATAAGGCAACATCTTCTCCACACTTTTGTCATAATGGGCCAAAATAGAATTGGCCACGTCTGACTGAATGTCCTGATGCACTAGATTCATCAATGGATGAAAAGCCCGGTAGGTGTCCCAAAACGAAAATTCGGTACGATTGGTAAATCCGTTCTCTTTTTCCACATTCTTATCTAATCCAAGATAGGAACCGTCAGCATCGTCATACACAAAAGGACACAGCGCGGCATGATAAGCTGAGGTATAAAAAGTCTCCTTCTGCTCCTGCGTTCCCTCTATGGCATAAGTAGAAAGCTCCTTCTCCCATTTCTGCTCAGCCAGTGTCTTGACCTCATCGAAAGTCATCCCGTCAAGCTCCCGCATATTCAGTGCGGCCCCATCCGTACTGATCGCGGAAATAGAGGTCTTCACCGTCACCACCTCGTTCGGGCGGGTAGCGAACGATGCTGTAAAGAGAATATTCGGTCCCCAGGCCTCCCGATTACTCCGGAAGCGGGAGGTATTGTATATCACCGGTTTCTGATCTTGATAAATCATAAAGTCCTTCAAGGGCTTCGAGAACACCGCACGAAAATAGATGTGACGCTCCGGCCCCCACCCTTTTACCAGCTTATACCCCGTTACCACGGTGTCACTTTCCACCCGGAGGTTTGACCATACACATTTTTGCCATAACGTATGATTGAGGTCGATAAGGATAAATGACTTCTCAGATTCCGGATAGGTAAAACGGAAAATTCCGCTTCTGACCGCCGAAGTCATTTCAGCCTTTACACCATAATCTTTCAGCATCACCCCATAATAGCCAGGAGTAGCCGTTTCCTCCTCATGCGAGAAACGCGAACGGTACCCTTCATCCGGATTCTCATCAGTTCCAGGGATAAGTTTTATCTCTCCGGTTCCCGGCATAAACAAGAAATCCCCCATATCCGGTATTCCCGTTCCACTCAGATGCGTAAGCGAAAATCCCTGTATGGATTGCCTGTTCCATTTATACCCGGAGGCACAATCATAAAAATGTTCATCTGTATCCGGACTGATCTGGATTCCGCCAAAAGGAATCTGTGCGCCGGGATATACATTGCCATACCCATCGGTACCCACAAACGGATTGACATAATCAATCAGTCTTTCTTCTTTATCCGCATTTGCATATGCAGCCCAAGATAAAAACAGAACTGCCAATAAAATGTATCTTTTCATCTGCGTAATTATTTTTTAGTAGACAAGAGGATCAAGGAACGAGTTGATAAAGATACAATCCTTCTGTTTCCTTGTTCCTTCGCCAACTGAAGCCTCTATTCCTTTATATCCCCTACGGCAATCTGGTATTCATGCCATAACTCATCGATATTATATTGCTCACCCAACGCATATTTGACGGCACCGTCAAACGACCAAGGCACCACTTCCAGCGTACTACGATTGAATTTACGCAAGAAATCCTTGTCCTTGTTATCGCGCAACCAAACGAAGAAATAACCTGCCGTACGGTACCCGTCCATATAATTTCCACCTTTCGGGCGATCTGCTTCGCCATGGAATCCGCCATTCGCCACACGCACGGCATCGGCCATTCCTTCGATAAATGCCCAGAACACTTTACTATTGCCATAATTACCTATCCCCTGCGGTTCCAACTGATAGGCATGGGTCAGCTCGTGCAGTAACACACCGCGTGTCTCGAAAAAGAGCTTGGCCGTATCCTGGTTAGCGAACGATTTTTCAATATGCTGTGTGCTGTAGAAAATAGAGATGTTGCCATGATCTCCGCCTTTAGCCGATACACCTTTGATATCTTCCAAGGTATAATGAATCTCATATACCGGAGCAATGCTGTCTTCCGGCGAATCATAAAGTGTGGCCAGCACGGTCCGTGCCTGTTCTTGAATATAGCTCTCCGGATCCGTCACGATACGATGGTAAATCTTAGACCCTTCGGTATTCGGTGCCTTGTCTTCAAAAAGCACCTTACCGGTATCATACTTTTTCCAAACATCTTCCACCGCTGAAGCCGGTTCCACCTTTGCCTGCTCTGTTTTCGGCTGGGTATTACAGCCCGTAGCCACGATTAGCAGACTAACCGCATACACTAAACACTTTTTCTGAAACATATTTTTGTCTTTTTAGATTGATGAATATCTGCAAATATTTCTATTTATCCGCAAAGATAGCTACAATTTTATTTTTAAGTACAGAATAACAGGAGATACCTTTCATTTTGCAAGTTTACCTATAAGTTTGCGCAAGAGGAGGCAACAAGGTATGAGGTTATGAAGAGAAAGATCAGACTAGTTTTGAGAGATAACATAAAAAAACAGGAAGGAATACGTTGTTGTTTCCTTCCTGTTCAATCGGATAAATGATATTATTCTTATTTCTTATTACGATTACCGTAACGGCTCATGAACTTATCAACACGTCCGGCAGTATCGACCAATTTAGCCTTACCTGTATAGAACGGGTGAGAAGTGTTAGAGATTTCCACTTTTACCAACGGATAAGTGACGCCGTCGATTTCGATTGTTTCCTTCGCATTGATTGTTGAACGAGTGATAAACATATCATCGTTTGACATGTCCTTGAATACAACAGGACGATAGTTCTCTGGATGAATACCTTTCTTCATTGCTTTATTTCTTTATTAGTTTTACTTCTTTAATTAATGGTAACCGGTATTTTGGGTGGCAAAAGTACAAAGAACAACTGAATTAAAAAAGCTTTTACCCCAGTTTTTTGACTAAAAGATGTTTTTTGGGTTATTTTATCGTTATAGGTAGTATAATTTCCAACGGAATATTATATCTTTGTCTCAGATTTTTAATCATTAACGTAATACATAATAATTATGGTAAGTTACAAAGAATTAGGTTTGGTAAACACCAAAGAAATGTTTGCCAAAGCAATCAAAGGCGGATATGCTATTCCGGCTTTCAACTTTAATAACATGGAACAATTGCAGGCTATTGTAAAAGCTGCAGTTGAAACAAAATCTCCGGTTATTTTGCAGGTATCAAAAGGTGCACGCAACTATGCTAACCAGACCTTACTGCGTTACATGGCTGAAGGCGCTGTAGAATATGCTAAGGAATTAGGTTGCCCGAATCCGCAAATTGTTCTGCACTTGGATCACGGTGATTCTTTCGAATTGTGCAAGAGCTGCGTTGACATGGGCTTCTCTTCTGTAATGATCGACGGCTCACATCTTCCGTATGAAGAAAATGTGGCTTTGACAAAGAAAGTTGTAGATTACGCACATCAGTACGATGTAACTGTAGAAGGCGAATTGGGCGTATTGGCAGGTGTTGAAGACGAAGTATGTGCTGAACATCACACTTACACCAATCCGGAAGAGGTAATCGACTTCGCTACACGTACAGGTTGCGATTCTTTGGCTATCTCTATCGGTACTTCTCACGGTGCTTACAAGTTCAAACCGGAACAGTGCCATGTTGACCCGGCTACAGGCCGTCTGGTTCCTCCTCCATTGGCATTTGATGTATTGGACGCTGTAATGGAAAAATTGCCTGGATTCCCTATCGTACTCCACGGCTCATCTTCAGTTCCTCAGGAATATGTTGACATGATCAACCAGTACGGTGGCAAATTGGAAGCTGCTATCGGTATTCCGGAAGAAGAATTGCGTAAAGCGGCTAAGTCTGCTGTCTGCAAGATCAATATCGACTCAGACTCTCGTCTGGCGATGACAGCTGCTGTTCGTAAAGTATTCGCTGAAAAACCGGCTGAATTCGACCCGCGTAAGTATCTGGGCCCGGCTCGTGACGAAATGGAAAAACTTTACAAGCACAAAATTCTTAACGTATTAGGTTCTAACGACAAGTTATAATTTCATACGTAAAGACTCAACGATAAAAAAGGCGTGCCGTCAGGTACGCCTTTTTCTTTCTAAAAATAGTATAAAAAACAGCTGATTTTTTGTTGGAATTTCCAAAATAAATAATTTTATGGGCGAATAAGTTTACGAAACACACGAATTCATGAACTGATAAACTCAAAAAAATATAAGCAATGAAGAAGTTTATTTTATGTGCCGGACTCCTTAGTCTGGCTTGTTTATGCCCGCAGATACAAGCGCAATCATTGAAAGATATACTGAAATCTTCGGCTGTCAAGGATGCTGTGACATCGTTGACCGGCGGAAAAGAACTGACCGCAGCCAATCTTTCCGGAACTTGGGAGTATGTCTCCCCGGCGGTCATGCTGGAAGGGGATAATGCGCTTAAGAATGTAGCAGGCAATGTGGCCGCCAGCGAAGTGGAAAAGAAGCTGCAATCCTATTGTGACAAAATCGGATTAAAAGCCGGAACGTTCAGCTATACTTTTAATGATGACAATACTTTCACGTGTATTTTCAAAGAGAAGACGCTGAAAGGTACATATACCTTGCAGGAATCAGATAAAACAATCCAATTGAAATACGGAAATCTAAAAATCGCCAACATATCGGCACAGGTCGTATTGACCCACGATGAACTGGCTCTTTTGTTTAATGCCGACAAACTGCTGGATTTCTTGGGAACACTCTCAAGCCTTTCAGGCAGCACAACGTTACAAGCTATCAATAAACTGACCGACCAGTATGAAGGCTTCAAAGTAGGATTTCAGTTGAAGAAATAATCCGAATCCAGTTGATAAGGAGACAAGTCTGCAGGCTTAAGGCCATCAGGAATAAATCCTGTCAATGGGTTTCCCAAAGTTTTGTCTACTAAATAACATTCAAAATAAAAACAGAAATGAAGAACACTCATTCCGCAGTAAAGCAAATTGCTTTTTTCGTAGTGGCTATTTTGTTTGCCGCTTGTAGTTCGGCTCCCAAAGGAGCTTTAGAGCTTAACAACCAGACCGTCTCTCCGGACTGGTTCGCCCAAGGAAATAAGTTGGTTATTCCCGGTAATGAACAGGTAGTCCAGACCAAAGGAAAATTCAAGAACTTTGAATTGGAGATGCAATTACGCACCACACCGCAAGCAAAAGGATATGTCGCTTTCCATACCGACAAAGACCTGAAAAAAGGCTACAAGGTAGCCATCAACAACGATGTGAACAGCCCGATATGGTGGAAGATGACCGGGAGCTTGCTTTCTGTGCGCAACCTGACCAAAGTATTCATTCCGGACAATGCCTGGTTTGATATGCGTATCCGGGTAGCCGGAAAAAACATCGCCGTGTACATCAACAACGAACCGGTAGTGGAATACGCCGAACCGGCCGCCCCTTACCGTATTGCCCCCAACGAGCAAACCTTGTTGTCTGAAGGAATCCTGGCTTTCGTGAATACAAGTGCCAACCCCATCGAAATCCGGAGCCTGCAAGTCACGGCTTTACCCGATGAAGCCGCTAATGAGCCATTTCCGTTGGACGAACAAAAAGACCCCATCATCCGCCTGCATCAGGAGGACTTTCCGGTATTGGATTACCACGTTCATTTGAAAGGGGGATTGACCAAAGAACGCGCCGCACAACAATCCCGCCAAACGGGTATCAATTATGCCATTGCCCCCAATTGCGGAATCGGCTTCCCGGTGACCAAGGACGAAGATATTTACAACTTCATCGACTCGATGCATACACAGCCCTTCATTTTAGCCATGCAGGCTGAAGGACGCGAATGGTTGACCACCTTCTCGGAGGATGCACGTAAGCAATTCGATTATGTATTCAGTGATGCGTTAACATTCCATGATAATAAAAACCGCCGTACCCGGCTATGGATCAATGACGAGGTATGGATTGATGACGAGCAGCAATATATGGATATGATTGTGGAGAAGAGTTGTGGAGTCATAGCAGAGCCGATTGATATCTTTGTCAATCCGACTTTCCTGCCTGAACAGATGAACGACCGGTATGATGAGTTCTGGACCGATGCCCGCATCCAGAAATTTGTAGATGCTTTGGTAAAACACGGAAAGGCCCTGGAAATTAACGAGCTTTACCGCATACCGGGAAAACGGATTATCATGAAAGCCAAAGAGGCCGGTGTGAAGTTCACCTTCGGCTCAAACAATGTAACACCAGATGTGAGCGACTTAAGCTACAGTTTACAGATGAAAAAAGAATGCGATTTGAAACCGGAAAATATG
>DWYO01000271.1 GCA_019118725.1 Candidatus Parabacteroides intestinavium
TACCGCTATCTTTGTGTTCGGTGCATTCCAAAATAACCTGAACTCTGTTACCTTTTGCTTTCTTTGCCATCGTCCAAATCCTCCAATATTAAGCGTTTAAATAACCCTTTTCTGCTGCCTGTTTGATGGCTGCATCCAAACCTAACTTGTTAATCGTGCGTAAGCCTGCTGCAGATATTTTCAGGCTAACCCAGCAATCTTGTTCTACCCAGTAGAACTTCTTCACAAACAGATTGGCATTGAATTTGCGTTTCGTTCTTCTCTTAGAGTGCGAAACGTTGTTACCAACCATTGCTTTCTTTCCGGTAATTTGACAAATTTTAGACATCTCTATCTTTCTTTTTATTACATGTAATGATTCTAATTAATTTCTTGGGAGATAATCGATTCAACAGGTTGAACCGTTTCTCCTTTTTGATACTTCTTTTCTGAACTAGCATCACGAACAGAACAGAAGCCATAGTAAAGATAGAACTCTTTACTGTTTACGGGGTGCAAAGATAGGAATTATTTTAATATAACCATAACAAAATCAAACTTTTTTCTTTTTTGTATTCTCTTTTCTTGCTTATGAAAGTTTGAAATTTGTTGACTAATAAGCATAAATTCCTTTATTTGCCTGCATCAGGTTCCCGAAAGAGTCAAATATTTTGAGGTTTAACAGGCCTCCATTATAATCAAAATAGCGGATTTCGATAGGGTGCAATCCTTTCGCCAAAGCTCGTTGGCCGGTTATCTCCTGCGGGGCGTGCGGCCCGTCATTGTCTGAGACGAGTTCTCCATCTACTTTCAGCCAGCTGCCATCGTCAGATAATAGGGAAAATGTATAAACCCCATCGGCCGGAACGTTAAAGTATCCTGAAATGATTAAACCGATGTCGCCTTTAACCTCAGCGGGGATACCGACATCCGGAATTTCATATTTCCCGGTTTCCGGAGCTTTGTCGATATCTGCACACGCATCAAAACGTCCTTCATGCCAAATGGCTAGCAAACCGTTGTTCTTTGGCGTTGCATCGGGATCGGCTGGAGCATATTCTTGTTTCAGATAACGAGTTTTGAAACTATCGCCTCCTTTCCCGTTCGGACGGAAAGAACGGAATATAAAATCGGTGGATTCGTCTATTTGGATAGCTCCTGTATACTGGGGCGATTCTAATGTCGGTTGCGTTCCGTCTGTCGTATAATGGATTTCCACATGAGGGTCCGGCGAAATAATTTTGACCTCCGTCTCGCCGATGAATGCATTTTGCGTATAGAATCCTTCCAAATCAGGCATCCGGTAATTGATATTCATGAGGCTCAGGCGGGGGAATTGTCCGATCATACGCTTTTGGAAATTTTCCCAGCCTGTTTGCTGCGGGTCGCTCCAGCCTATTTCGGCGATAGCCAACATACGTGGAACGGCCATATAGTGCATCCGTTCGCGGGAAGGGATGTACTCGCACCATATATTGCCTTGTACCCCCAATACCAAGTCTCGTTGTGCCTCGCTCAATGAGTCTGGAGCTAACGTATATTCGTAGATGTTACGTACCGAATATTTGTCTTGCTGGTAATCCAAATAGAAATAGGCATTCGGGCAATAAATGACCGGGTTTCCGTGAGCCGTAGCCGTTGGTACGGCAGATGGGTTCCAGTTCCTCCACCACATCACGGTGGCTGTTTGGGATAATCCGCCTTCAATAATTTCGTCCCAGCCTATTAGCTGCTTGCCATGTTCATTGAAATAGGCTTCCATCTGATGGACAAACCAGGACTGTAATTCTTCTTCCGTTTTCAGCCCGTTGTCTCTCATGCGCTTTTGGCAATCCGGGCATTTCTTCCAATTGATTTTCTCCACTTCGTCCGCCCCTAAATGAATGTATTTGTACGGGAAGAGCGGGAAAATCTCGGCATAAATATTCTTGCAAAACTCCAGAGCGGAATCTTTTCCGGGGCATACCGGGGAGGAGAACATTTCGCCCCAGCCGGTTTCGCTAAAGCAGGATACACCGGAGTAATTGTTTACCGCAGCCAGCATGTGGCCGGGCATGTCTATTTCCGGAATCACGTCAATTCCTCTTTGGGCCGCATAGCTCACCACTTCTTTGATATCTTCTTGTGTATAATATCCGCCATACAAGGTGTCTCCTTGGATAATCTTCATTTTCTCAACGGGAATCTCGAGGTCAGGATTGTTTTCCGCCTTTGCCCGGCTCATGCATACACGGTCTTGCGAATTGAATGACCGCCATGCGCCTTTTTCCGTCAATAATGGGTATCGCTTGATTTCCACGCGCCATCCCTGATCGTCCGTCAGATGCCAATGGAATTTGTTCATTTTATACAAAGCCATCAGGTCCAATACCTCTTTCACCTCCTCTTTGGTGAAAAAATGACGGGAAACATCCAGCATCAATCCGCGCCACCCGAAACGGGGCGCATCAGATATCGTGACGGAAGGAATCGTCCAGGTTATATCAGCATGGGGTTCGTCCAATTCGATTTCGTCCGGAAGCAATTGGCGTATGGTCTGGATTCCGGCAATAATCCCGGCGTAATTGGCCGATGAAATCACGGTTTTTTGAGGGTTGACCTGTAACGTGTATGCCCCCTCTTGAGAAGAATTATTTTCATTCAACGATAAGCGGATCGCGCCTTCGTCCCCCTGCTGGACCAGAAACAGGTATCCGGTCGAACGCGAAAGCATATCCGCAAGGTAATCGGCTGCCGGTTTCAATAAGCTATCTGAATAGCTGATAAGCATATTGTCTCTTACCGTAAATTCGCCATTGGTCATCTCTACCGTACGGGGTACAGGAATGATATTTATCTCTTCCGGATTTGTTTTAGGCGTTTCCGTGCAGGCGGTTTGAGCAAACAGAAAGCCTGCCATCGTACAAAATATCAGAAAATTCTTATACATAATCCTTTTGTTTTATGAGGGTGTCCTAATTTTTTTCAAAGATACAAAATTTGTGGATGATACAGAACAGATGGGTTTATTGCCCGTTTTCCCCTCTGAACTGGCGGCATCCGATCAGCCGGTCATAGCGTGCACCCATCGGCCGGTAATATATATATAGGGTATATTCGTTTTCGGTTTCATGAAAATCTCCCTCCACACCGGCGGTATTTCCTTTCGCTTGTCCGTTGGGTACATATAAATATTGGTAATTGTAATTACCTTGTTTCATCAGCAAGGCCTTTTCATATTGCTGGCTTTCTGGGTTATAAATCATCTCACTTTCAGGAGTGAATAGATTTTGTACGAAATCTCCGTTCAAATAGATTTTCCCCTGTTTGGCTTCCGGCATGGCCAGTGTGAAATGGACGATGTAATAGTCCGCTTCGATATCCGGGTCGTTGCACCGGCTACAGGCCGGATAGAAACGTCCGTTTTGATCTTGGTCGTATTCGTAGGTCGCGAGGTTGCTCGGATTATCGATCACCAGATCAACATGATAATACGGATTGAAATAGGAAATTCGTTCGACCCGCATACCGTTATAACGGTTGGTCAGGAACTCCATTCGCCGGTATTCATTCCCGGCAGGAAATATCAGGCTACGGTTGTTTTCATAAACGATACGGTCGTTCAAGATGGCCGTTGGGTGTGCTTCGGTCACGATATTGTCTGTCCGGTTATTTTGCGTTACGCGGATTTTCAAATCCGTTTGCGGATAGGTAATCTGGAAATTTTTTTTCAGGATACTGAAATTCAGTTGCTGATGGCTCCGGTAGGAATCGATTAACGTATTACCGGAAACCTCGGCCAGGATGTCTACCTGGGGCTCTACGACCGAGAAGCAGGCCGTCAGGATGGTCTCGTCCGGAGCATCTTCCCGATAAACACGAACCACGTAATTTCCCGATACCTTGAATTGAATATCATCATTCGGAAGCAATAACCGGTAATTGGTGTATTGCACCGTAGTGTTGAACGAAGAGGCAAAGTCATCGATAGTCAACCCTTGAAATCCTTGCAGATATTCCAGCTGGCTGAGGGAGGAGGGCTTCCAATCCGCGTCACAATGGATGATGCTGTACGCATACCGCTCATAGTTGGGCGTCATGTCATCGAAATTAATTTCGATTTGCTCGTCAGTACCTAAAGTGATAACCGGGACGGTAAATATTTCATCAGGCTGTTTTACTTGTAACGTCTTGATACGCTTCGGTTTGAATATCTCCGTCTGGTAAGATTCCTGGGCATTCATCCCGTACAGGCAAATGCAGCTAAAAAGCAAGTAATAGATTTTTTTCATATTCTTTCTCCTCGTTAATACTCTGCAAAGTAACAAATAATTTTTATCTGTAACTATATTTTTCTACTTTTACATGCGTTTTTGAATCGAATCAAATCGAAGAAATCAAAATATCAATGAGTAGAGTCATTTATAAAGATTTAGGTAGAATAGATTATCCAGAGGCCTTGCGGGTGCAGACCGAGGCGTTCGAGGCTTTGTTACGGGCAAAGGCTTCGGGTGAGGAGCGTTCCAATACGTTGTTTTTTTGTGAGCACAATCCGGTGCTGACCCTGGGTAAAAGCGGAAAAGAATCGAACCTGCTGGTGTCGGAAGAGTACCTGAAGCAATTGGGCGTTGCCTATTTTCATGTCAATCGGGGAGGGGATATTACTTATCACGGGCCGGGGCAGATAACCGGCTATCCGATTCTCGATTTGGATACTTGGCATTTGGGACTTAAGCAATATATTTATCTTTTAGAAGAGGTCATTATCCGTTTTTTGGCGCTTTATGGTATTAAAGGCGAACGCTTGGAGGGGGCTACCGGGGTTTGGCTTGAGCCGCACGTACCCGGCAGGGCCCGGAAGATTTGTGCCATCGGGGTAAAAAGCAGCCGTTTTGTCACGATGCATGGATTCGCACTCAATATTAATACTGATTTGCGTAATTTCGCCTTAATCAATCCTTGTGGATTCACCAACAAGGGGATAGCCTCCTTGGCCGGAGAATTGGGAGAAGAACAGGATTTTGAGCAAGCCAAAATTAGATTGGCCGACCTGTTCCTTAAGCAATTTGCATAGACCATTTGTTTGCATCACTTAGGTGATTTAATTGCATCACACCTGTGATTTAATTGCATCACCCGGGTGATGCAAAGTATTAGTCGTAATTTTTTAATAAAAGGATTTAGAAGCTGTTTGGAATTTATTCCAGCTTTTTATAAAGAATGTTTTCGAGGATTTTTATTTGTTCTTATGAGGAGCATAGCGGGCTATGTGACGAATAAGAACGGGAAAAAGACCGGAAACAAATTTAGAAAAAGCTGCATAAATATTTTCCGAAGAAATTCAAAACAGCTTCTAAGCTTTCGCAAGCTCAAGTTGACGAGAGAACAAGAAATAGCCTTTGTCTCCTTGTCTACTCATAAGTCGAGTACGTGCGGAACTTAAATAAAGGACTGAATCTTGAAAGATGTTGGATTATGGAAAAGAAAATAGGAAAGCCGATTATGTTTGTCGGGACCTGCTCGGATGCGGGGAAAAGTGTGATTAATGCGGCTTTTTGCCGGATTTTCCGGCAAGACGGGTATTCGCCTGCACCCTTTAAAGCACAAAATATGTCGTTGAATTCCTATTCTACTCCTGAGGGAGGAGAAATGGGGCGTGCGCAGGTGGTCCAGGCGGAGGCGTGCGGCATAGCTCCGCATACGGATATGAATCCGGTGCTCTTGAAGCCGACCAGCGATAAGGGCTCGCAGGTCATTCTGAACGGCCGGCCTGTCGGGAACATGTCCGCTAAGGATTATTTCGGGAATAAATCTCAAAAGGAGGAGCTTTTCCGGGAAGCACAAGCGGCATACCGCCGGTTGGAGTCGCGTTATAATCCGATTGTTATGGAGGGAGCGGGGAGCATTTCCGAACTCAATCTTCGGGATCGCGATATTACCAATATGCGTATGGCTATGTATGCCGGAGCCGATACCTACCTGGTGGCGGATATCGACCGGGGGGGCGTGTTTGCTTCGGTGTATGGCTCGATAGCCTTGTTGCCTCCCGAAGAGCGGAGGTTGATAAAAGGAATTATTATCAATAAATTCCGGGGGGATGTCTCTTTGTTTGATGAGGGAAAAAAGATTCTTCGTGAACTTACTGGCGTACCGGTGGTGGGTGTGATTCCCTATTTTCAGGATATCCGGATAGAGGAGGAGGATTCGGTCGTGCTGGATTCGAAAAGTCATTCTTACCGGGAAGGCAAGATTAATGTAGCTATTATTTTATTGAAACGTTTGTCTAACTTTACCGATTTTGATGTCTTGGAAATGGACGAACGTTTTAATCCCTATTATACGAACCATGTGGATGAGGTAGAGAAGGCGGATATTATCATTCTCCCGGGGTCGAAAAATACATTGGCGGATCTACAGGGCATTCGAGCCAACGGCATAGCGGATGCCATCGTCCGTGCCTATAAAGCCGGGAAAAAGGTGGTAGGAATATGCGGAGGTTATCAGATGATGGGCATGCGTCTGGAGGATCCTGACGGACTGGAAGGTTCGCTCCCCGCAGTTCTGGGTTTGGGACTTCTTCCGCAAGTTACGGTCCTTGAGCCGGAAAAGATAACACGCCAAAGCCGTTTTGCATTTCTTGCCGGGAAAGAGGGGAAACCGGATGAGTTCCTCTGCAAAGGGTATGAAATTCACATGGGGCGGACAGAGCAGGTAGGAGAGGCTTCGGCACGTCCGGTTGCTCTTTTGGAAGACGGGCGTCCGGATGGATATTATGTGGATTCTCATTGTTGGGGATGTTATCTGCATGGTATCTTGGATAATCCGGAGGTATTGGATAGTCTGGCCGAAGGGTTATGTCCGGAACATGCCGAGACCTCTTTTGATTATGCCGCTTTCAAGGAAGAACAATACGATCGTTTGGCCGATTGGGTACGGAAGTCGGTGGATTTGGATTATATTTATCGTAATTTAGGCGTGTGAATTTTTAGAACAGGGTTGGGGAGAAATGTTTTTTGGAAAGAAATTTGGGCAAAAAAAGGATAAAAGATAGAGAATTGGAATCTTTTTTGTAATATTGCAACGAATTTTATAGATAAATGAATACCGTGAACAGACGAGATTTTTTACAGAAAACAGCATTGTCAGCTGCTGGCTTAGGGTTAAGCCCGCTGATGGGTTCTTCTTTTGCTTCCGTTTATGGGGCTACGGCACCCAGCAATAAGGTTAAAGTGGCCTTGATCGGGTGCAGGAGTATGGGATTTGGTGACTTGAGTACTTTCCTGCAATATCCGGAAGTGGAATGTGTGGCTCTTTGTGACGTGGACGATGAGTGGCTGAACAAACGGGCGGCTGATGTGGAGAAAAGTACCGGAAAGAAAGTCCCGCATTTATATAAGGATTGGCGCCGGGTGATCGACAATAAGGATGTGGATGTAGTCATCATCGGTACGCCGGACCATTGGCATTGTCTGCCTACTGTGTGGGCGTGCCAGGCGGGAAAAGATGTTTATGTGGAGAAGCCGCTTTCCAATACGATTGAAGAGTGTGACTTGATGGTGAAGGCGGCCCGCAAGTATGACCGGATTGTCCAGGTGGGGCAATGGCAACGTAGTGACCCGCATTGGAATGAGGCGGCCGATTATCTGAAGCAGGGAGGAATCGGGCGTATCCGTACCGTGAAGGTGTGGGCCTATCAGGATAGCAAGCCGACCTTGCCGATCAAGCCGGATTGTGACCCGCCGGCTGGTGTCGATTACGACATGTGGTTAGGACCGGCTCCGAAGCGTCCGTTTAATCCGTATCGTTTCCATTATAATTTCCGTTTCTTCTGGGATTATGCCGGCGGGCTGATGTCCGATTGGGGCGTGCATCTGCTGGATTATGCCTTGGAAGGGATGAATGCCGGATTGCCTTTGCGGGTCTATGGAAGCGGGGGCAAGTTTGCTTATCCGAATGATGCGATGGAGACGCCGGATACCTTGATGGCTACTTATACATATAAGGATTTCAATATTGTATGGGATCATGCGTGCGGAATCAATCATGGTTTGTATAATAGAAAAGAGGGGTTGGCATTCTTTGGCGAGAATGGGACCTTGGTGCTGGATCGTGCCGGATGGGAAGTGATTCCTGTGGTTGCGGGCAAAGAGGCGAGGATGGAGGCTGTTCCTTTTAAGAAAGGCGAGGGGAAAGGGCTTTATAACCATGTGGGGAATATGCTGGCTTGCATCAAAGACCGGAAACGTCCGAATGCGGATGTGGAAATTGGCGCACGGGTGGCGAAATTGTCTCACTTGGCGAATATCTCCTGTCGTGTCGGGCGGGAGGTCCGTTGGGATGATGACCGGCATCTGTTTGTCGGAGATGAAGAGGCTACAGCGCTATCGAAGGCGTATTATCGTGCCCCGTGGAAGCTCCCGGAATTGTAATAGCAGGCGAGATAACAAGGTTTCAGTTGACGGGTTGACGAGCTGACCGGAAAACGAGAAAACAAAAAATAGACCTTGTCTGCTGAATCCTTGCCAACGAATAAGTTGAGCACTTGCAAAACGTAAATAAAATAGAATAAAATGGATAATCAATATTGGCAAAAAGAAATTGAGACGATGGAACGTAGCCAATTGGAGGTATTCCAATTGAAACGTTTGAAAGATACTATTCAACAGGCGATCAAGTCGCCTTTTTATAAAGAAGTTTTTGAGAAGAACGGGTTGACACCGGATTCCATCCAGACATTGGATGACTTGCGGAAGATTCCGTTTACGACAAAAGATGATTTGCGGGCGCATTATCCCTTCGGTATGGTGGCTATTCCGCTTCAGCAATGTGTCCGGATTCATTCTTCAAGTGGTACGACGGGCAATCCTACGGTGGTGTTGCATTCGGCCAAAGATCTGGATCAATGGGCGAATCAGGTGGCGCGTTGTATGTATATGGTAGGATTGCGGGATACCGATGTGTTCCAGAATACCTCCGGCTACGGTATGTTTACCGGTGGATTGGGATTCCAGTATGGGGCGGAGCGTCTGGGGGCTTTGACGGTTCCGGCGGCTGCGGGAAATACAAAGCGGCAGATTAAGTTTATTACCGATTTCGGTACGACTTGCCTGCATATTATTCCAAGCTATGCGACCCGTCTGGCTGAGGTGATGTATGAGATGGGCATTGATCCCCGCCGGGATACGAAACTGCATACGGTGTGTATTGGTGCCGAACCTCATTCGGAAGAACAGCGCAAACGCATAGAAGAGCTGCTGGGGGTAAAAGCCTATAATTGCTTTGGTATGTCGGAAATGAACGGTCCGGGCGTGGCTTTCGAATGCAAAGAGCAAAACGGATTGCATATTTGGGAAGATAATGTGATAGCCGAGATTGTAGATCCGGTTACCTTGGAACCGGTTCCGGAAGGTGAGGTGGGCGAGCTGGTGCTGACCACGATTAACCGGGAGGCGATGCCGTTGCTTCGTTATCGTACGCGCGATTTGACCTGTTTCTTGCCGGGTGATTGCCCTTGCGGGCGTACTCATCGGCGATTGGCTCGTTTCAAGGGACGTAGTGATGATATGATTATCTTGAAAGGTGTGAATATCTTCCCGATTCAGATAGAGAAGATTTTGATGAATTTCAAGGAGTTGGGTAGCAATTACCTGATCACTATCGAGACGGTGGGCTATAATGACGAGATGACCATCGAAGTGGAACTGAGCGACCTTTTCACGGACGATTACAGTAAATTGCAGAATCTGGAGAAAGCCGTGACACGTCAGTTGAAAGACGAATTGCTGTTGACGCCTCGTGTCCGGCTGGTAGCGAAGGGGTCTTTGCCTAATGCCGACGGAGGAAAGGCTGTGCGTGTAAAAGATTTACGGAAGATATGTTAATCCTATAAAAAGTATAAGTATGACGGTTCATCAAATTTCTATTTTCTTGGAGAATAAATGCGGCAAGATGCCTCAGATATTGAATCTGTTATCGGCTTCAAATATTCGGATTATAGCTGCTACCGTGGCTGATACCTCTGAATATGGCATTTTACGGATAATCGTAAACGACCCGTTGCTGGCTTATCAGATTTTGAAAGAAAACAATGTGAGTGCGAACCTGACGGATGTATTGGCTATTGTTACGGATTCAGACGCTTCGGGTTTCTCGCGGACTTTGCAAGCGTTTACGGAAGCCGGATTGAATATAGAATATATGTATTGTTTCTCGATCCGGGATAAATCTATTCTGATACTTCGTACCAATAACCGGGAGACGGCTCTTCAGGTAATCCGTTCACATCAGATGCACTATGTGAGTGAAAGTGATTTGAAGAGGATTGACGAGTGAATGGGTAAAAAAGAGAACAAGACTTCAGCTGGCAAGAGGAAAAACTGAAGTCTTGTTTTTGTATGCTTTAAGTTTCGCACGTGCTCGGTTTATTAGTGGACAAGGGCATTTCTTCTCTCGTCAACTTGAGCTTGCGAAAGTTGAACCCAAATCGGTCATTAGACTTTGGGTAGATTGCCCCCTTATGTCTTGCGGATTGCTTTTCGGCTTGCAGAAGGCGTAGCGGGCTACGTCAAGGCAAGCCGGGAAGCAAGATGCTGGCAGAAGGAGGCAA
>DWYO01000272.1 GCA_019118725.1 Candidatus Parabacteroides intestinavium
CGCACAATTGGGTCAAAAACAAAAATTAATGTTTGGTTCAAAAATACAGGTCAATTAAAAAGCAAAAGATTAGTTGCAGACCAATTGATCCGAAGCTCTTTAGAAACTATTATTACAGACTTAAAGGAAAAGAAATCATATACTAACATTGCCTCTCTAATTGAGGCCATTGAAAACATTCCTGATATGAAAGTGTATCGAAAGGATTTTTTACATGATATATGCAATGCCCTCCGAGATGCAGATCGTCTTGGTGTTTCTGCAGCAGAATCAATAGAGCGCAATCGCAATATATTGAGAAGAAAAGGCCGTAAAATTCAAGGCAAAGTAATAGGTACAACATTGCTTACTAAAGGCCTTGAGTTTGATACGGTTGTTGTTTTAAATGCGCATCGTTTTAATGACAAAAGGCACTTATATGTTGCTCTTACACGATGTTGTAAACAATTGATTGTAATTTCTAATAACCATATTTTAAATCCTGATTAATAGATTCTGTTGTACGCATTGCTAGTATATTCTATAATGTCCGATTTTCTTTAAGAATTTCGGACATTTTATTGCTACATCAAGAGTAATATCGTATCTTTGCAACTAGAATCATTGTGAATATGAAGACGATACTGACGAAGGAAATACGAAACATTATAAACCGAAACGGACCGAACAGGCTTTATATGGTGAGCGATTTTGCCTATCTGAATAATGACGGGCTAGTTACTCGTGCGCTTTCCCGATTAGAGAAAGAGGGTGTGCTCATTCGTCTTTCTCAAGGTCTATATTTATATCCATTACGGAATAAGTTCGGTGTACTTCGTCCCTCTATAGAAGATATCGCATACGCCATAGCGGAAAAGGATAAGGCTCGTATTATACCTAGTGGATTGACAGCATTGAACAAATTGGGACTTTCCACACAGGTCACGATGAATGCAGTCTATTTGACAGATGCCACAGCAAGGGAACTTACTATCGGGAACCGTAAAATCATATTCAAGCGCAGCGCACCTCGTAATTTTGCCTACAAGACAGACTTGTTTCCACTTATAGTCGCTGCCATGAAAGAATTAGGGAAAGATAACGTGACAGATGAACAGGTTGCAATCATAAAACAAGCCATTGAAAAATATGGTAGTCTTGATGAAATCAAATACGATTACAGCATTGCCCCGCAATGGATTAAACAAAGACTTGCATTATGAATTTTACTAAGCTTACAAAAGAAGAACAACTTACCATTTTGGCTAATGTAGCCGAAGAGAAAGGGATTGTGGACAATGCCGTAGAAAAGGACTACTGGGTCAGTATGGTGTTGCGTGCCATATTTTCTTTGCCGTATGCAGCAGCTTTTGTTTTCAAGGGAGGAACAAGCCTTAGCAAAGGTTGGGAATTAATAGAACGGTTTTCGGAAGATATTGACCTTGCAATAGATCCCCAATATCTCGGTTTCACAAATATTGAGACTAAAAGTCAACGGACTAAGTTGCGGAAAGACTCCAAGAAGTTCATAGATGGCACTTTTGCGCTTGACGTAGAGAACAGATTAAAAGAGTATGGTCTTTCAGAGTGTTGTAAAGTCATAGTTCCGGAGACATCTGTCAGCGACCTTGACCCTGTAGTCCTGTTTGTCGAGTATAATTCAGTGCTGCAAACGAAAATGCAATATATACCGGAGCGAGTCAAAGTTGAGATAAGTTGTCGTTCTCTCATGGAACCGTCGGAACAGATAGAAATGCGTTCTATGATAGAAGATGCCTATCCGGATGAAGATTTTTCATTGCCGATATTTACAGTCCCCACAGTAGTGCCAGGACGGACATTCTTGGAAAAGGTTTTTCTTTTGCATGAAGAGTTTAACCGTCCCAATGGCTGTACACATATCGAACGTATCACACGACACATGTATGACATTGTAAAGATGATGGATAAACCGTTTGCTATGGAAGCAATGCAGGATGTACAATTATACGAGGACATTGTGACTCATCGTAAAAAGTTCACGGCTTGGAGTGGATTGGACTATACGAGTCATCTTCCACACACAATATCGTTCCTGCCTCCTGAAAGCATCGAAGATGTTTTGCGTGACGACTATAAGCAGATGCAAATCGGCTTCATCTATGCCAATGCACCTTCTTTCGATGAGATTATGGAACGATTGAGTGAGTTGCAAAGCAGATTTAGGACATTGGTATGGAAAAATTATCGTTGAAGGTATGGATAGAATAAATGTTGATATAAACGAAACAGAGATTTTTAATCTTTATCCGGAAGTACTGGAAACGTTACTCAAAGACCATACGACAGGACGGAATATCTTTTGGGCAACGGATTCGTATGCACATAGGGGAGATGGATTTCAGTATAGTGATGCCATAACAGTTGGGCATATTATTGGCGAAAACGGGATGGTGATACGACCGCGTGCCTTGAAGAGCAAGGACGAACAGACGGAACGGACAAAGGAAATGGCAGAGGTATTTACTCCGTCATGGGTTTGTAATGCCCAAAACAATCTTGTGGACGAGGCTTGGTTCGGAAG
This sequence comes from Candidatus Parabacteroides intestinavium, assembly GCA_019118725.1. Taxonomy (GTDB): domain Bacteria; phylum Bacteroidota; class Bacteroidia; order Bacteroidales; family Tannerellaceae; genus Parabacteroides; species Parabacteroides intestinavium. The sequence continues at coordinate 2,543 of DWYO01000272.1, forward strand.
GAAAGATGTATTCAACACCGTTGACGATACGCAGCATACATGGATGGCCAATCCCGACAGAATTACTTTCCCGAATAACAAGACATGGAAGTCATATGTCCGGGAGACAAGGATGGAAATCACTTGCGGTGAAGCCCCTTACCTCGTCAGTCGTTATGATACTACGACCGGGCTTCCGATAGAATTGAATCAACGCATCGGAATGCTCGACCGGAAACTGCGTGTAGTCAGTGAAAACACCGGAACAAGTGGTGAATGGCTTGATATGGCGCAGGAAGCCTATAAGAACATATATGCCTATGAATGGCAGGGAGACAATTTGCTTTTGGCCCGTGAGGCTCTGCTAGTTTCCTTTGCGGAATACTATTATGCAAAATTTGGAAAAATGCCGTTGGCAAAGTCCCTGCTTTATATAGCCTATATCATTTCCTGGAATGTGTGGCAAATGGACGGACTTAAAGGAGTTGTTCCGGACAGTTGCAAGAATGGTGTAAAAGTCATGACGCGAGACTTATTCGGAGCGACTGAAAATGTTGAATATTGTTCAGGATGTCGTGATGGAGGATTCAGAAACCATAACGGGATTTACTGCCTAATAAGGGACTGGGGATTGAAAGACCCCAAAACGGGAGAGAATAACAGAAAAATAAGGTTTATAGACCTGATAAAATAAAAGTTGTATGATATGGCAACATTTGAAACCAGCTTAAAATCCAGACTGATATATGTCTTTGCCATTTCCGATGAATGGCATAAGGACTGTCTGAAAGTGGGTGAAACAACATTGGAGGAGGATGACGGGAACTTTCCTTTGCCCAACAGTGAGGTACTTAACAAAGCTGCATGTGATCGTATTGACCAATATACGAAGACGGCAGGTATTGCCTATACCCTGCTCCATACGGAAATGACCGTATTTTTCAAAGGTGGAACAATTAGCTCCTTCAACGATAAGCAGGTACACAGCGTATTGGAGCGTTCAGGTGTTAAGAAAAAGACGTTTGATACTGTGAAAGGGGCGAATGAATGGTTCTGCTGCGACCTTGAAACAGTCAAGAAAGCGATACATGCAGTTAAGAATGGACAGAACAGTCTGAATGCAAGTGACATCAGCCATACTCAAACTCCTATAATCTTCCGTCCAGAGCAGCAAGCTGCTATTGACAAGACAAAAAAGCAGTTCAAGAAAGGCTCACAAATGCTTTGGAATGCAAAAATGCGTTTCGGCAAGACCTTATGCGCCCTGCGTGTGGCAAGGGATTTAGATATGCGACGCACCATTATCCTTACTCACCGTCCCGTAGTTGATGAGGGCTGGTTTGAGGATTTCGGTAAGATATTTTACGACCGTACCGACTATCATTATGGTTCCCGCACAAAAGGAGAAGATTTCGATTCCCTTGAACGGCTGGCGAAAAAAGGAGGCAAGTATGTCTATTTTGCCTCCATGCAGGACATGCGTGGCGCCCAATTGGTCGGTGGAAAATTTGACAAGAACAATGAAGTGTTCTCCACCGAATGGGATTTTCTGATTGTGGATGAAGCCCACGAAGGAACACGTACAGAATTGGGAGAGGCTGTTATTAAGGAGCTGACCAAGGTAAACACGAAAGTGCTTAAGCTTTCAGGGACGCCATTCAATCTGCTTGATGATTACACAGAAGAGGAAACGTACACATGGGATTACACCATGGAGCAACGCGCCAAAACAGAATGGGACTTGTTGCACATGGGCGACCCTAATCCGTATGCTTCTCTTCCGGCCATCAATATCTACACCTACGACCTCGGAGCGTTGATGAATGATTATTCCGAAGATGAAAAGGCTTTCAACTTTCGAGAGTTCTTCCGTACAAAGGATGACGGGACATTCATTCACGAAAATGATGTTGATAATTTTTTGTCGTTGTTGTGCAAGGAGGATAAGGAAAGTCTTTATCCTTATTCCAACGACCGGTATCGTAGTATATTTCGTCATACGCTTTGGGTGGTCCCGGGTGTCAAGGCTGCCCGTGCATTGAGTGCAAAACTGAAAGCACATCCTATATTCGGCTGCTTCGAGATTGTCAATGTGGCCGGCAACGGTGATGAAGACGAAGAAAATGCAGACGCTTTGCAAATGGTAAATACAGCCATTGGCAAGAATCCTGACAAGACATTCACTATCACCCTGTCCTGCGGACGACTGACGACGGGTGTGAGCATAAAGCCGTGGACAGCTGTATTCATGATGGCAGGGTCATATAGTACATCTGCAGCAGGTTATATGCAGACCATATTCCGTGTGCAGACACCGTTTATATATAAAGGACGTATGAAGGAGCAATGCTATGCTTTCGACTTTGCACCAGACCGTACCTTGCGGATGTTGGCTGAAGTTGCCAAAGTCTCAGCCAAGGCAGGAAAGGCAACGGAAGAAGACCGCAATATTTTAGGCGATTTTCTGAATTTTTGTCCTATCATATCCATTGAAGGCTCGCAAATGAAGCCATATGATGTAAACAAGATGATGGGGCAACTCAAGAAAGCTCAGATAGAAAAGGTGGTGCAATGTGGCTTCGAAGATGGGGCATTGTACAATGATGAGTTACTCAAACTTACGGATGTGGATCTTGCAGACTTCAAGAATCTGAAAGGAATCATCGGTAAGACCAAGGCCATGCCTAAGTCTGGTGATATTGATGTTAACAAGCAAGGCTTTACAAATGAGGAGTATGCGGAAAAAGAAAAACTAGAAAAGAAGTCGAAACGTGAACGCACTCCAGAGGAGCAAGCCAGGTTGGACGAATTAAAGAACCGACATAACCAGCGTAAGGATGCCATTTCTATTCTACGCGGTATTTCTATTCGTATGCCGCTGCTTATATTCGGAGCAGAACTGAAAGACGAAGATGAAGAGATAACCATTGATAACTTTGCCAATCTTGTGGACGATACTTCTTGGACAGAATTCATGCCAAAGGATGTAACCAAAGCCATCTTTGCCAAGTTCAAGCGCTTCTACGAGCCTGATGTGTTTCGTGAAGCGGGGAAGCGCATCCGTGCCATGACTCGAGCTGCCGACAAGTTCACCATAGAGCAGCGCATTGAACGTATAGCTGGTATATTCAACACATTCCGTAATCCTGACAAGGAAACAGTTTTGACACCGTGGCGTGTAGTCAATATGCACATAAGCGATTGCCTCGGAGGTTGGTGCTTTATGGATGAAGAGTTTAAGCAACCATTGGAAACACCGCGCTTTGTGGACAAGGGGGAGGTGACGCATTCTGTATTCAGAGCGGACAGCCTGATTATGGAAATCAACTCGAAGAGCGGTCTTTATCCATTGCTCGCTGCTTATAACATTTACCGTAATCGTTTGGAAGCGGCCAAAGAAAAATATGGAGAAGTAGGTAATGCCTTTGCCATGCAGTTATGGGATCTGACCATTGAACAGAATATTCTTGTAGTATGCAAGACCCCTATGGCTCGTAGTATTACTCGCCGTACTCTCGTCGGCTTCCGCGATACGAAAGTACATGCCGAATATTATAAAAATTTAATTGAAAACATATCCCAGAATTCAGACCTAGTCGTAAATACGCTACGTGACGGCAAGAATTTTTGGGGCATAAACGAAAACAAACATATGACTATAGATGCCATTATAGGAAATCCGCCGTATCAGGTAGTTGATGGAGGTGGAAATGGAGCAGCTGCAATACCTATATACAATAAATTTGTATGCACTGCAAAAGATATGCACCCACACTATATCTCTATGATTATGCCAGCAAAATGGTATGGTGGCGGAAGAGGATTGGATGATTTTAGGAAAATGATGCTCAATGAGACACATATTGACTACATTAAAGATTTCCCTAATCCGAAGTCGGTTTTCCCTACTGCAAATATCAGTGGCGGAGTATGTTTTTTCAGATGGTCAAAAACTCACAATAGCAACATTGCTCTGTTTATAAATGCCTTTGACGGAACAGTAATTGAATCTAAGCGACAATTAAATGAATTTCTTCAATATGACATATTCCCAAGATACAATGAAGCGGTTGCTATATTACACAAAGTCATTTCATCTAATGGTTTTGAAAGTCTTTCTAAAATAGTAGCTCAATATAAGCCGTTTGGACTGAGGACGTACATACGAGGAACTGAAAACAAGCAAAATGAAACAGATGTATTGGTGCATTCGAGCGGAGGATGTGGTTTCATTTCAAGACAAGAGATTCCTGTCAGCTTAGATTATATAGACAAATACAATGTCATAACTGGTAAAGCCTTATCAGGACATTTGGGCGAAAGTGATGAAAACGGTCAGGTAAAAGTTCTCGCTACAACCAAAATTATTTTACCAGGTGAAGTTTGTACGGAGTCATATATCGCGATGGGAAAATTTGACACAGAATTTGAGGCCTATAATCTGTACAAATATTTATGTACAAAAGTATCTCGTTTCTTACTGTTGCAAGCTCTGCCTACTATGGATATTCGAAAAGAGAGTTTTAGATTTGTTCCGCTACAAGATTTTACCGATTCAAGCGACATTGACTGGAGTAAACCGATAGAAAACATTGACCGTCAGCTTTATCGAAAATACGGTTTGAATGATGAAGAAATCGGCTTTATCGAAAGAATGATAAAGCCGATGGAGTAGTCATCTTTATGCCATTGATTTGATATTCTGCTCAATAAACTGGATTTCCTCGTCCGAGAGCCAGTATTTGGAGTACAGCTGCCTGTCTATTTCAGGTATAGGCACGTCCCAATTTATATCACTTCCTGATGTGAAGTCCTGCATCGGTACATTTGCCCAAGTCTCGCGGGGATTATGCTGCGTGGCTTTCAATGTCCCTAACAAACATCTGGTAAATTTTGTCTTGACGTATTTGAGACACCGATCAGCTTGCTGGGCATCGGTAAACTTGCCGATGCTCAGGAAGGTGTCGGTGTGCCCGATTACCGGCACGCCGATTACCGGCGTGCTGAGTACTTCGCCGATTGCTCCTGTTCCGTTGGCTTCGGGGACGAGAACATTGTAGGATTCACAATATCCATCAGTCGGTAAAGTATATCGTTTTTCAATCCATTTATAGACACGCTGATTTTTTGACCGTCCCAAAATACGGATGAAAACATCGGGATTATCTGGCTCTTCTTCATGGAATATATGAGGAAGATGTTCAAATGCATTTGAGGTTATTTTTGCTGCAGTTCCATTTCCTTGGACTTCGTAAATTTCAGGATGTTCATTAAATGCCACCTCTGAGAATTTATAAAGGCCTTGAGAAGATATGAGATTGCTGAATTCATTTTTGACAAATCCCTGATGTGATAACACTTTTTGTAATATGCTTTTTAATTCTTCATATTCAGAGAAGAATCCGATTGGTTCAAATTCAGTTTTAGCATCACGATAAGTAATTACCACACCGCCTTTTATGTCGACAGACGGAAATACATCTATCGACTTCTGAAAATAATCCACCACCTTAAAATGTTTGTCAGCTAAAATCTTATCCATCCATTCTTTGGGAGTTTGTCCTGCCCTGAATAAAAAACGGCCTGGAGTTATCAATGACACTTTATCCGACAGGCGGAAAGAAAGGTCGTAAAACAGGTGATAGATAGGGGCTTTACGGGTGCTTATTCCTTCCTCTTGATACGGCGGATTTCCTATAATGGCATCTGTCGGAACTACTAGGGCTATCTTATTAGTACAGACAACTTATGTTTTACTAATAATTAGAACCAATATGGATACAACTGATTTTGAATCATTCCTAAAACAGGGAAATTTAGCCCAGAACACCGTTACAGCGTACCTGTATGCCGTAAAAGATTATTTTACCCGTTATAAAGAGCTGAACAAGCGGAATCTCATAGCTTATAAAAACCATCTGACAGACAATTTTAAGCCAAAGACAGTTAACCTCCGCATATTGGGATTGAACAAGTATTTGGGATATATAGGCAAGTCACGGCTACGCATGAAAACCATAAAGGAACAGCAACGCACTTATCTTGAAAACATAATCAGCAATGCTGATTACGAATTTCTTAAAAGCCACTTAGGAACGGAGAAAAACCGGACATGGTATTTTGCTGTACGCTTTCTTGCCGCTACCGGGGCAAGGATAAGCGAACTGATACATTTGAAAGCAGAGCATATCCGGGTAGGATATTTTGACATCTACACAAAAGGGGGTAAGGTACGTCGTATCTACATTCCGAAACAACTGAGCACTGAAGCCACCAAATGGCTGTCAGAACAAAGCCGATCCAGCGGCTATGTTTTCCTTAACCAATACGGACAGCGTCTCACCACAAGAGGCATCGCCCAACAACTGAAAAATTATGCGCGGAAATACGGTATGAACGAAAAAGTGGTCTATCCGCACTCGTTCCGTCACAGGTTTGCTAAGAACTTTCTGGACAGGTTTAATGATATTTCCTTGCTTGCCGATTTGATGGGACACGAAAGTATAGAAACTACCCGTATCTATCTGCGGCGCAGCAGTGCCGAACAACAGGAGATTGTTGATAAGGTTATCACTTGGTAAAAGATGAGCAGCGTCAAATACGAAAGTATGACGCTGTTTTATTGTCACATCATTTTATCTGCCTCGTTGCGGATTTTTCTTTTTCTGTTCGCCCCACGGAAGTTCCGAAGACGACCCGCCACCGCCTGTTCCGACATGAACCTCTGCCGGTCCACCGGCTGCAAGGGTAAACGCAGCACCCAATAGTTCCACCTGCTTCCCGTTTACTTGCTCCTGCGGCTCGAAGACGGCATTGACAAACTCCTCGTCCGTGATCTGTCCGTTGAAATGTCTTTGGGCCACATCATAGTCTATCTGGAATTTGGTGTCCTCAAAAAGTTCCTCGCCGACCCGTGTCCAGATGTGGAGCGACGGATTCCGGTAGTTGGACACGTTGATTCGGACAAGCTCGGCACCGGATGATAGGCTGTAACGCTGAGGGTTTGCCATCCGGTCGAGCAGGCCTATCTGCTTCCGCAGCCTGTCTATGACGGCATCTTTCTCTTCTGACTGCCGCTCAGCGGCTTCCGCCCTGCGGATAGCTTTGTCTATCTCCGCTTGATAGCCGTTTCGCAGTTTCCCGATTTCTGATTTATGCTGTTCCTGCAACCGGATCTTTTCTGCCTGAAGAGCCTTAATCTGTCTATTGAGTTCGGCAATTTGCCCGTCCTTGTCAGCCAGTTCCTTCTTTGCCTTGGCAAGGTCTCCCTTGCCGAACCATGAGAGGATGGTGTTCCTGCCCTCCTGCGCTTTCTCCACATCGGCCTGCAATTTGGCTATGTCCTCCTCATAACGGATGACCTGCTGCCTATAATAATCCGAATTGGCTTGATGTTTGGCGGTGGAGCCGACGATGCCCCGCTGCAGCCCGAACGGTTTCATGGCTGCTGCGTAGCTGCTCTGGTATTCGTGCAGTTTGGTGCGCCGCATCACATCGTCCGCCGACAGACGGGGACCGGATTTCGTTTCATACTTCTTCTCACCCTCACGCTTCCTGCGGACTCGCTCCCTGGTTACAATGGGAACGACGGTGGCGTGCAGGTGCGGAGTTTTCTCGTCCATGTGCAGTACGCACGATACAAGGTTCTCTTCGCCGAAGGTCTCCTTTAGCCATTTGAGATTGGCATCGATCCAGTTGTCCAGTCTGCCATCATTGGCAATTTTCATCATCTGCTCATGTGTCCCGGTCAGGATGATACGGATGGCTTTTGTCTGGTTTTTGCCGACCTTGCGGCGCAGCCCGGCCGTGTCGATGCGGTGCTGTACCGCCTCGGTACGGTTGGGCACTCCTTCAGGGAACCTGACCAACTCACGGTTGAGATATGTCCGGTCCGCATTGGCATTGCCCGGCACATAAATCTTTCCCTTGGCATCCTTCCTTTCTATATGGCATGACATTCCGCTGTCATTACCGCTGCCACGCTGCAGGTGGCAGACCGCGTATTGCGTATTACTCATATCTGTTTGTTTTATAGTTATTGTTACTGTTGTAAAATCCCGTCCTGTTGCCGGAGGCATATGTCTGGAGTCTGAGGTATTCCCTCGGCCTATGGGCTTTTTGACTGCCGGACGCGGAGCGGAGGCGGTGAAAATGCCCTAATAAGCTACGGGATTTTACAACCCCTTTCCCTTTGGGACAGCAAGCTGTCCGGTGCCTTCCTGTCATTCCGTTTTTTTCGCATCAATCAGTTCGAGCCCGAAAGCGTCGATGAGGGACTGCAATGCGGGATTGCGCGCTGTCATCTGTTGAAGGATCATCTGCGGCGTGTCCTCCATCAGTAGGAAGTCGGCGATGTCCAGTCCGGCTTCACGCTGCGCACCGGTCGCAATCCTCTCCAGCATGTCGGAGCAGGTGGCACGCCTGCAAAAGGATTCCATCATCGGCAGCCGTTGCCTCCATTCTTCCGTCGCCTTGAGGTCGGGGAAGAGGACAACCTCCCGGCCGCCCAATACCTGCATGGTCTCGCTGTTGAAGCACCCGTGCATCCCTCCGGTGGCAAGCCAGATGAAGTCCGGGATGAAAAGGGCGGCAACCAGCGCCGTCTTCTCGCTCTCGACAATGGCTACGGGCTTGGTGGACATGGTGACGGAGGTGTCCGACAGCAGATGCTCTCCGAACAGGCACTGCTTCATCCTGAAGTCCGGTAGCTTCTTTACCGAATGTACCCAGCTGACCTGGTTGAAAGGCTCCTTGATACGATGTCCGGTTGCGGCATCGTAGCCCATGATCTTGCCCGCACGCACATTGCCGTCCCGGTCTGTCTGCCAGAATACGGCCGCCCCGTTCCACATCCTTGACGTGCCGACCCTGTAGAGGCGGAACAGCCTGTCCGTATCCTCCTTGCCGGCCACCTTGGTGAAGTAGCGATATAAGGGGTTGATGTCGTACCTGCGCATGGACTGCTCTACCCAATCGGAGGGAAGAAAGGATATCCGTGGCTCCTGTTCGGGCTGAGGCTTTGCCAACGCTTTTGCAACTATCGGTGTGCCGCCGTTTCTTTCCTGCTTATTCAATTTTTCTTTGACAGTCGGATTGTCCCGGAAGTATTCCTTCGGAGTATAGTGGTAGCCGCAACTGTT
>DWYO01000273.1 GCA_019118725.1 Candidatus Parabacteroides intestinavium
TGCAGAAGGCGTAGCGGGCTACGTCGAGGCAAGTCGGGAAGCAAGATGCTGGCAGAAGGGGCAAAATACCCGAAGAGCTTTCTTTCAGAAAAAAAGAACCGTTGAGCGGTCTAATGACCGATTTGGGTTAAGTGGTAAAGGAATGTTGATTCAGATTTGACTTATTAACAAAAGAGGAGTCTATAGCTGCTTTTTCTTGACCTGCCTCAATGGAAACCACATTGTTAAAAAAAATTATTTTAATATAGAATTTGGACTTTTGTTTTGATAATAACAAACATCTGCTTATATTTGCCCAGCTTTATTACAAAAATGTAACTAAAGCACGCTCTTAGACAACAAATAGAGTGCTAATCTATAAATTTAATTATTATGTCAATTAGTAGAAGATCATTCCTTCAGAGAGGTGCTGCAGCAGCTGCTGCTTTCACGATCGCACCGAGTTCGATTTTAGGTAAAAGTCACGGGTATGTAGCTCCGACTGACAAGTTGAACATCGCAGCCGTTGGTATCGGTGGTATGGGTCATGCAAATATCAGCAATGTGAAGAAGACAGAAAACATTGTTGCGTTGTGTGATGTGGATTGGAAATATGCCAAAGGTGTATTCGATGAATTCCCCAATGCAAAGAAATATTGGGATTATCGTAAGATGTATGACGAAATCGGTAAGGAGTTTGATGCTGTTATCGTTGCTACTGCTGACCATACGCATGCAATGATTACGGCTGATGCCATGACAATGGGTAAGCATGTATATTGCCAGAAACCGTTGACTCACTCTGTTTACGAATCTCGTTTGCTGACCAACTTGGCTAAATCAACGGGTGTGGCTACTCAGATGGGTAACCAAGGCTCTTCGGCCGAAGGTACGGATTTGGTTTGCGAATGGATTTGGAACGGTGAAATTGGTGAAATCACAAAGGTTGAATGTGCTACAGACCGTCCTATTTGGCCGCAAGGTTTGAATGAACCGGAAAAAGCGGATCGTGTTCCGAAGACATTAAACTGGGATTTGTTCTTAGGCCCGGCTGCTGAAACTCCGTATAGCTCAATTTATCATCCTTGGAACTGGCGTGGATGGTGGCGTTTCGGTACAGGTGCGTTGGGTGATATGGCTTGCCATATTTTGCATCAACCGTTTAAGGCTTTGAAATTAGGCTATCCTACCAAAGTTGAGGGCTCTTCAACATTGCTGTTGAATGCGTGTGCTCCACAGGCTCAACATGTGAAGTTGACTTTCCCGGCTCGTGAGAATATGCCGAAAGTAGCTATGCCGGAAGTAGAAGTTCACTGGTATGATGGCGGTATGATGCCGGATCGTCCAAAAGGATTCCCGCAGGGCAAACAATTGATGGGTCCTGGTGGTGGTTTGACAATTTTCCACGGAACAAAAGATACATTGGTTTGCGGTTGCTATGGTCAGGAGCCGTTCTTGCTTTCTGGTCGTGTGCCTAAAGCTCCGCAAGTTTGCCGTCGTGTACCTAATGCAATGGGAGGCGGTCACGAAATGGATTGGGTTGCAGCATGTAAGGAAAGCAAAGAAAATCGTCGTGTATTGAAATCCAACTTCTTGGAAGCAGGTCCGTTCAATGAAATGGTTGTAATGGGTGTATTGGCTATCCGTCTACAGGCTCTGAATAAGACTTTGGAATGGGATGGTCCGAATATGCAGTTCACAAATATCAGTGATAATGAAACAATCAAGACTTGTATCAAAGATGGTTTTACCATTCATGATGGACATCCATCGTTTGATAAGACTTATACAGAACCGGTTAATGCTAAGCAATTCGCTGCTGAATTGATTAAGCATAATTATCGTGCTGGTTGGAAGTTGCCTGATATGCCGAGATAATCAGTTTTAAACAATTATAAAAAGTAAAGATGAAAAAGTCAGTATTATTTGCTGGTGCAGCCGCTTTGATGATGTGTTTTGCATCTTGCAACGGCGGAAAGAAAGCAGAAGCTCCCGCAGCAGAAGCTCCGGTGGCAGAAACAACAGAAGCTGCAGTTCCTGAATACAAATTGATGGATCTGCCTACGGTTGATTTGTCTACATTCCCGAAAGACAAAGATGGCTGGATCACTTTGTTTGATGGTAAGACTTTTAATGGATGGCGTGGGTATGACCGTGAAGATGTCCCGGCTGCTTGGGTTATCGATGACGGTGCGATCCATATCAAAGGTTCTGGCATGGGTGAGGCCGGTGCTAAGGACGGTGGCGATTTGATCTTCGCTCATAAGTTTGCCAACTATGAGTTTGAATTCGAATGGAAAGTCGCTAAAGGTTCTAATTCAGGTGTTCTGTACATGATCCAGGAAGTGGAAGGCCAGCCTTCTTATATTTCTGCTCCGGAATATCAAGTTTTGGATAATGAAAACCATCCGGATGCTAAGCTGGGTGTCGATGGAAACCGTCAATCTGCATCTTTGTATGACATGATTCCGGCTAAGCCGCAAAATGCAAAACCAATTGGTGAATGGAATAAGGGTAAAATCATGGTTTACAAAGGAACTGTGGTTCACTATTTGAATAGCGATTCTCCAGTGGTTGAGTATCATTTGTGGACTCCGGCTTGGAAAGAATTGTTGGATAAGAGTAAATTCAGCAAAGACAAATGGCCGTTGGCTTACGAATTATTGTTGAATTGCGGTGGTGCTAACAAGGAAGGTTTCATTGGATTCCAGGATCATGGAGACAATGTTTGGTATCGTAATATCCGTATCAAAGTGCTGGATTGATAACGAGGCTTGTAAACAGGTTTGTTAAATAAGCAAAGCTCGAAGTCTGTAACGGACTTCGGGCTTTCTTCGTAAAAAAGAGAGGCTTTTTGTAACCGATTCTTGCATGTTGTAGTCTAATGAATAAAGAAACCAATTAAAGTATTAATCATTAAAAATGTTATAAGTATGGAAGATTTTCTTGGATTTTGGGCAATAACATGTGCTGTAGCGTTACCGATTGTATTTGCAATCGTAGCTTTGTGTGTGATCGTGAAGAGTCGGCATGAAGAGCGGATGAAGATGATCGAAAAAGGAATTATTTTGGCGGAACCGGAAAAGCCGGCTAATCGTTATCCCGCTTTACGGAACGGTTTGTTTATGATCGGATTGGCATTGGGGATTATTGTAGGTATTTTGTTTCAACCTCTATTATTGGGAAGGGGGTTTGATTTGCTGATAATTCCAATGTTTGCTGTGCTGTTTAGTGGATTGGCTTTTGTCTTTTATTTTTATTTTTCGCGAAAGATGTTATTGAAAGAGGAAACGGAGAATGAGGGGAAAAGCGCAAACAATTGTTTGAAAGCGAATGATTGATAATGGATGAAAGGCGTTGGATAACGAGTGTTTTGGCTGGTGATATGCAATGTTTCGCTTGCCTTGTCGCTAAATACGAGAAAATGGCTTATACGATTGCTTTTCGGATTATGGGAAATCGGGAAGATGCAGAAGAGGTGGCTCAAGATGCTTTCTTGAAGATGTACCGGGCACTGCCGGAGTTCAAATTTGAAAGTAAATTTTCGTCCTGGTTCTATCGGATAGTTTATCGAACGGCTTTGACCGCGTTGCGTAGCCAACAAGTCTTTTCTGATTATGATGAGGTCGCAACTGTAGATGTCTCTTTAGCAGAAGAAGAAATGGCAACATTGCTGTTGGAGCAAAAAGACCGGAAAGAGATTATCTCTAAGGTATTAACTGAATTGCCTAAGGAAGAAGCGTTGTTGTTGACATTGTATTATTTGGAAGAATGCTCGGTGGAAGAGATTTGTCAAATAACGGATTTTACGGCTTCGAATGTGAAGACGAAACTATTTCGTGCTAGAAAGCATTTTTATGTAGTATTGGAAAAACGGATGAAATGCGAAATGAAAAGTTTGTTATGAAAGAGGATAACCATATAAATGAATTAACACGAGAATTGATGAAAGATGCACTTGAAAGTCCGTCAGCATCGTTTACTATGCGTGTCATGAAGTTGGTCTTTCAAGAGAGGAAGGCTCAACGGCCTATGGCTTATGTGAGAAGTTTGCCAACACCATCTCAAATTATATTTTGGTTGGCAATTTATGCTGTGGTGATAGGCGGCATTGGAACTTATTTGCATTTTAATCCGATCAATACAGAAATGGATTCTGCACAACTTCAAAATTTGTGGGTGGTTATTTTGACATTTTCGTGTGCAATTCCGGTATATATTATTGGAATTTGTTGGGAACATCGGATTGAGAAAAGACATAAGTGAATAAATGGGCTTATTGTAACCTCCTGACATTCAGTGAGGATAAAAAATAATTCAAAAAAAGTCGTCAAAACATTTGGCAGGTAAGTAAAAAGTGTCTACTTTTGCACCCGCAATCGAGAGAGATGGCGGTCAGAGAGGTAATGTGAGCGGTTCCGGATACGGCCGGTGAGGTTGGGAAGCCCAAGCGAAACCCGAAGGTTTCCGAAAAAAAGAAAAAAACTTCCGGAAAAATTTGGAGGGAATAAGAAAAAAAGCATTACCTTTGCGCCACGTTTCGAAAAGAAAGAAGAGTTCTTTGAATAAGATTACATAGACAACTGAAGAAGGAAGTACAAGCACAAGGAAGGTGAATTGAACACCGTCATTTTTTTAGGAAGC
>DWYO01000274.1 GCA_019118725.1 Candidatus Parabacteroides intestinavium
CATTCTCTAACTCCTCCGCAATCCATGTCCCTGCCCTTTCCAAGGTATCCGGCTTGCCTACATCCAGAAGCTTTAGGCCCGGAAGTGCGCAGGCATGTATATTGACACGGGCGCATATCGAAAGATAGAATTGAATGATGGAGAATTTGCCCGTCCATTCATCCATCCAGCGGAATATTTCAGGAGAGATGACATGAATACCGCTAAAGGCATAAGCCGTATATTGCTCCGGATCGAAATAGGGGTAATAGGACTTCACCTCACCTGTATCCCGATTTTTCCACCCGCATAGCTTGTTTTCCTTATCAAACAAAAGATAACGTGAGGTTTTCCGATCGCTCACCAGCAGGGTGGCTAACGCTCCGCTTTCGGTATGTCTCCGGTAAAGTTCCTGCAGGTCGACATTCGAGAAGATATCCACATTATGTACCAGGAAAGGCTCATCGCCATTCAAGAAGGGTGCGGCATGTTTGATTCCCCCTCCGGTATCCAGCAGGTACTCCCGTTCGTCCGAGATATGTATCCGGACACCGAAATGATGATGTGCCTCCAAAAAGTCAATAATCTGCTGACCCAAATGATGGATATTGATCGTAATGTCGTCAAACCCCGCATCCCGAAGCTTCAGGATGACATGCTCCAGCATAGGTTTACCCGCTACGTGAAGCAAAGCCTTGGGGGTCGTATCGGTAAGCGGCTTCAGGCGATTCCCCAAACCAGCCGCAAAAATGAGTGCTTTCATTGCTTAGAATTATTTAGTAGGTTCAATAATCTGTTCTCTATTTTGTTCCCGGTGAATGAGATGCACCTTAACACCAAATTTCCGGTGAATATGTTCCGCCAGATGTTGCGCGGAATACACCGAACGGTGCTGGCCTCCCGTACATCCGAAACATACCATCAGGTTGGTAAACCCCCTGTCCAGATAACGCTTGACGGAGGCATCCACCAAGTCGTAGACATGCTCCAGGAAGCGGGTAATCTCGCCATCCTCTTCCAGGAAACGGATTACAGGCTCGTCCAGACCGGTAAAGTGATTATAGCGTTCGTATTTACCCGGATTGTTGATGGCCCGGCAATCAAACACAAACCCGCCGCCATTGCCTGTCGGGTCATTCGGAATCCCTTTCTTATAGGCAAAGCTGACAATCCTCACCTCCAGCATCCGCTTCTGGATATCGTCCGAAAATTGCTTCAAGTGCGTCAACCCGCGCAAGATTTCGCACAAGTAGGGATATTCCGGGAAATCTTTGGCCAGCAGGACACGCAGGTTCTCCATGGCAAAGGGCACACTCTGGATAAAATGAGGCTTTTTCTCGAAATATCCCCGGAATCCGTAGGCACCCAGCACCTGCAAGGTACGGAACAACACGAAATGACGCAGTTGCGAAAGGAAATAGGCCTCGTCTACCGGCATATATTGCTTCAACGCATCCATATAATCGGCCAGCAATTCGTTCCGTAAATCCTCCGGATAACGCGCTTTGGCTTGCCACAAGAAAGAGGCCACATCGTAGTAAACCGGCCCTTTCCGTCCACCCTGAAAATCAATCAGCCAGGGCTCACCCTCCTTTACCATGACATTCCGTGACTGGAAATCACGATACATGAACGTAGCCGAAGCGTTTCGCAAGAGTACCGCGGCCATCTTCTGGAAATCATCTTCCAGGCGGTCTTCCTGAAAATCCATTCCCGTAGCTTTCAAGAAACAATATTTGAAGTAATTCAAATCCCAGAGGATGGAACGCAGGTTGAACTCGGCCTGCGGATAACATTGGGAGAAATCGAACCCGTCGGCCCCCACGAATTGCACCCGGGGCAACAAACGGATTGTCTTGTGCAACAGCCGTTTCTCCTCTTCGTCAAACACACTGCTCTTCCGCCCTTTTTCAATCGCGTCAAACAATAATGTATTCCCCAAATCTTCTTGCAGATAGAAACGGGCATCGTCCGATTGGACATACACCTCCGGGACAGGCAACCCCTTCTCACGGAAATGGCGTGCCATATAAAGGAAAGCCCGGTTCTCGTCCGGGGATGTCCCACTCACCCCTATCAGCGTCGGGGTGCCCGACAACCGGAAATAGCGCCGGTTGGAGCCAGACGAGGGCAATTCGGTTATCCCCTCGGCTTCTGTACCCACATACGACAAATATAAATCTCTCAGAATCGTTGTAACCATATTACTTTATTAGACCGGAGGCCTTACGAGAGCACTTACGCCTCGCTCACCTCCCATTTACTCCGCTAAGGTAACAAGATTTGGGGAAAACGTAAAGAATGAAAAATTAAAAATTAAAAATGAAAAACGTAATTCAATGAAAACGTAATTCAATGAATAATGAAAAATTAAAAAGGAAAAACGAGGAGAATGTAGAGAATTAAAAATGAAAAATGAAAAATTAAAAAGGAAAACGTAATTCAATTAATAATGAAAAATTAAAAATGAAAAAGGGGGAGAATGTATTGATCCTCCCCCAATTGTTAATTATCAATTGTAATTCGTTGTTAACTTTTAATTTTTAACTTTTAATTGAATTACAGGATTCCCTGTGCCATCATAGCCTTAGCCACCTTCATGAATCCAGCCACGTTTGCCCCTTTCACATAGTTCACGTAGCCATCTTCCTGCGTGCCATACTTCAAGCACTGAGCATGGATATTAGCCATAATGTCTTTCAGCTTCTGGTCAACCTCTTCGGCGCTCCAGCTCAGCTTCTGGGCATTCTGAGTCATTTCCAGACCCGATACCGACACACCTCCTGCATTAGCCGCCTTACCCGGAGCATACAGGATTTTAGCCTTCAGGAATTCCTCGATAGCTTCCGGCGTAGAAGGCATGTTGGCACCTTCAGATACGGCAAAGCAGCCATTGGCCAGCAAGGCACGCGCGTCATCCCCGTTGATTTCGTTTTGTGTTGCAGACGGCATCGCGATATCACATTTCTCGTTCCAAGGACGTGCACCGGCTACATACTTAACCCCATATTTCTCGGCATATTCGCGGATACGTCCACGGTAAAGATTCTTCAGCTCCATGATGTAATCCAGCTTTTCGCGGTCGATACCCTCCGGATCATAAATATAACCGTCTGAATCAGACATCGTAACCACCTTGGCACCCAACGAGATCAGTTTCTCGACCGTATATTGAGCCACGTTGCCCGATCCTGAAACCGTCACGACTTTATCTTTGATGTCAATGCCCTTCGTCTTCAACATCTGCAGCAGGAAGTACACATTGCCATAACCGGTAGCTTCCGGACGAATCAGCGAACCGCCGAACTCGATGCCCTTACCCGTGAAAGTACCCGTATTCTCACGCGCCAGTTTCTTGTACATACCATACATATACCCTACTTCACGTCCGCCAACACCTATATCACCGGCAGGAACATCCGTATCCGGACCGATATGGCGCCACAATTCTGTGATGAATGCCTGACAGAAACGCATGATTTCCGCATTGCTCTTGCCACGTGGACTGAAATCTGATCCACCCTTCGCGCCACCCATCGGGAGCGTAGTCAGCGAGTTCTTGAATGTCTGTTCGAAAGCCAGGAACTTCAGGATAGACAAATTCACCGAAGCATGGAAACGCACGCCGCCTTTGTACGGGCCGATAGCGTTGTTATGCTGCACGCGATATCCCATATTGGTCTGTACCTGTCCTTTATCATCTACCCAAGTCACACGGAACGAAAAGATTCGGTCAGGAATGCAAAGACGTTCAATCAAGTTTGCCTTTTCAAATTCAGGATGTTCGTTATATACATCCTCGATAGTACCCAATACCTCTGAAACAGCCTGGTGATATTCCGGCTCGTTCGGGAAACGGCGTTTCAGCATGTCTAAAACTTCATTCGCTTTCATTTGTCTTCAATTATTTGTTTAAATGTTACACTTTCATCTTCTGATTTCAGAAATCGATGCAAAGATATAGCGTTTTTCTTTATTTGCAAATAAATGAAAGAAAAAATATTCAATTTCTGACAAATTTCTTCTTTAAAGCGTTTGTTCTTACATTTTGTTACTATTTCGGCTTCGAACATTCTTGTATATGGGGACAAAGACAATGATAGCCGATGCGATGATGGCAAACACGGTCTGCCCGGTTATCTCCTTGCTGGACGTAAGAAGCATATAACACAATATTCCCCATAAAAGAATGAAGCACA
>DWYO01000006.1 GCA_019118725.1 Candidatus Parabacteroides intestinavium
GCACGTTTATTGCATGACATAAAATACAACTGCCATAAAATTAATATGAAAAATAAGAAAGAAATACGTGCCTCCGCATTTTTCGATAACAACATAGAGGAGTCGGTGAGCATGATTATGCCCATTCTGACAGATTGTGATGTGGATGAAGACTTTTCGGACGGTGTGGAAGAGGTAAAAGATGAAGTTCCTATTCTTCCGTTACGTAATATGGTGCTATTCCCGGGAGTCGCCATGCCGGTTATTGTAGGACGCACCAAATCGTTGAATCTAATCAAGAAGTTTGCTGATAAACGGACCCTCATCGGAGTGGTTTGCCAACGGGATACCGCTACGGAAGACCCGAAGCGGGAAGATTTGCATGATACGGGAGCTATTGCCGATATCCTTCGCGTGCTGGACATGCCGGATGGCTCTACGACCATTATCCTGCAAGGAAAAAAACGATTCCGGTTACTCGAACTGACCAGCGAGGAGCCCTATCTAACCGGAAAGATAAAATTGCTGGATGACAAGAAGCCGGCAAAGAACGACAAGGAATTTAATGCCTTGGTCGGAGCCGTCAAGGACCTCATGGTGAAGATACTCTCTACCTCAGCGGAGCCCCAACGCGAATTGATCTTTTCGTTGAAGAACAACCGGAATGCGCTCTATACGATTAATTTCGGGTGCTCGAATCTGTTGACCAGCATATCGGAAAGGCAATTGCTCTTGATGACCGATGAACTGAAGAGCCGGGCGTATAAGTTGATGACATTCCTGAACCGGGAGTTCCAGCTGCTGGAGTTGAAGGCTTCCATCCAAATGAAAACGCAGGAGGACTTGGACAAGCAGCAGAAGGAATATTTCTTACAACAACAACTAAAGACCATTCAAGAGGAGTTGGGCGGAAGTGTCAGCGACCGGGATATCCAGGAACTGAAAGACAAAGCCTACATCAAGAAGTGGCCGGCCAACGTAGCTGAAGCTTTCAATAAGGAGTTGACTAAGCTACAACGCTTGCATCCGCAATCTCCGGATTATTCCGTTCAGATGCAATATGTGCAGACTATCGTCAACCTGCCTTGGGAGACCTATTCGACCGATAATTTCAACCTGAACCATGCCCGTAAGGTGCTGGACCGTGACCATTATGGATTGGAGAAGGTCAAAGAACGTATCATCGAGCATTTGGCGGTATTGAAGCTGAAGCAAAACATGAAAGCTCCGATCCTTTGCTTGTATGGACCTCCGGGCGTGGGGAAAACCTCGTTGGGACGTTCCATCGCCGAGGCCTTGGGGCGTAAGTATGTGCGTATCTCGTTAGGGGGCTTGCATGACGAAGCGGAGATCCGTGGGCATCGGCGTACCTATATCGGGGCGATGTGCGGACGGATCATCCAATGTTTGCAAAAAGCTGGAACGTCCAATCCGGTGTTTGTCCTGGATGAGATAGATAAGGTGGCCAGTGATTTCCGGGGAGACCCTGCATCGGCTTTGTTGGAAGTGCTGGACCCGGAACAAAACAATGCGTTTCATGACAATTACCTGGATATCGACTATGATTTGAGTCATGTCATGTTTATTGCTACGGCCAATAACCTGAACTCAATCTCCCAACCATTGTTAGACCGTATGGAGTTGATTGAGGTGAGCGGGTATATCGAAGAAGAAAAGATTGAGATAGCCGGTAAGCACCTGATCCCGAAAGAGGCGGAAGCGCACGGGTTGGAAAAGAAAGAGGTGAAATTCCCGAAAAAGACCATCCAGGCCATTATTGCCTCTTATACCCGTGAAAGCGGGGTGCGCGAATTGGATAAGAAGATTGCCAAATTAATGCGCCGGCTGGCGTATAAGAAAGCTTCGGACGAACTCCTTCCGTCCCAAATCAAGCCGGAAGACCTGCATGACTATCTGGGACCGGTGGAATATACGCGGGATAAGTACCAGGGGAATAATTATGCGGGTGTTGTCACCGGATTGGCTTGGACGGCCGTAGGAGGAGAGATCCTGTTTGTAGAGACCAGTTTAAGTAAAGGAAAAGGAAGTAAGCTGACTTTGACCGGAAATCTGGGAGATGTGATGAAGGAATCGGCCATGCTGGCTTTAGAATATATCCATGCACACGCGGCTCTTTTCCAAATACCGGAAGATATGTTCGAGAATTGGAATGTGCACATCCACGTGCCGGAAGGGGCTATTCCGAAAGACGGACCGAGTGCCGGTATTACAATGGTCACCTCGTTGGTATCTGCCTTTACGCAACGTAAGGTGAAGAAGAACTTGGCTATGACGGGCGAGATTACCTTGCGGGGCAAAGTGCTTCCGGTAGGCGGAATCCGGGAAAAGATATTGGCGGCTAAGCGTGCCGGTATCGAGGAGATTATCTTATGTGAGGATAATAAAAAGGATATTGATGAGATCAAGCCGGAATATCTGAAAGGGGTTACTTTCCATTATGTACACGATATCCAGGAGGTGATTCGTTTGGCTTTGCTGGATGAGAAAGTAGATAATCCTTTGTTCTGATGGGTTAGGGGGTTATAAGGTTATAGGTTATAAGGTTATATGGTTAGGAGGTTATAAGGTGAGAGGGTTATTATGCCTTCTTCAACTTATAACCTCCTGATTTTTTTAGAAGCTGTTTGGAATTTATTCCAGCTTCTTATAAACTCATCGAATAAGGCCGGTCTTCTCCGGTAAAGATACGTTTCTTATTGGGCTTCGAGGTCATTTCGAAGGTCAGGGTTCCGCCATTCAGGATATCCTCTTGCGTGATATACCCTTTGGTGTAAGGTTTGCCATTGAGCAAGACCGATTTCACATAGCGGTTTTTATCGCTTACTTTATCCGCTTTGATTTCGAACGTCTTTCCGTTTTCCAACTGGACTTTCATATAAGGCAGATAGGGCGCACCCAATACATACTGGTCGGTTCCCGGACATACCGGATAGAATCCCATAGCAGAGAAAATATACCAGGCCGACATTTGTCCGCAATCGTCATTCCCGCACAACCCGTCTATGTTATTCCGATACATCTTGTTCATGATTTCCCTTTGCCAGTATTGCGTTTTCCAAGGTTGGGATGTCCAGGTGTACAAGAACGGAATATGATGGCTCGGCTCATTTCCTTGTACATATCCACCTAATAGCCCCTCTTCCGTTACATCTTCGGTTTGGGCGAAGAACTCGGCCGGGAGATGCATGGTAAAGAGCGAATCCATCTTCTGGATGAAACGCTTCTCGCCACCCATCAATTGGATAAGTCCGTTTACATCTTGCGGGACATAGAAGGAATAATTCAGCGCATTCCCTTCAATGAATCCCTCTCCGTGTGTGCTCAGCAGATTGAAGTTCTTCTTGAAGCTTCCATCACGATGCTTCGGACGGGCATAGCCTAAATTCGTATCGAAAGCATTACGGAAATTCTGGGCACGTTTCGCATAACGGTCTGCCACTTCCTGGTTCCCGCAAGCCAAAGCGGTCTGATAGATGGTCCAGTCATCGTAGGCATATTCCAGCGTCAACGAACCGGCACTACCGCTTCGCTCCAAGGAGACATAACCTTTGTCCATATACTCATCGATACCATCCAGATAGGACAGGGTCGAACTGCTCACCATGGCCTGCAATGCCTTTTCTTTATCGACCGGTAACCCTTTGGCTATGGCATCGGCCAGGACGGAAACCGAGTGATACCCGATCATACACCAATTCTCGTTGGCCATGTGGCTCCAGATAGGCAGGATATGATGGACACTCTGTTCATAATGCTTCAACATGGATTGGGCTATATCGGTATTGACCTGCCGGTTGATGATGTTGAACAGAGGATGCAAGGCGCGGTATGTGTCCCAAACCGAGAATACCGTATAATTGGTGAATCCCTCCGCCTGGTGGATATTCTGGTCTAATCCGCGATACTGGCCATCTACGTCTGTATAGACACACGGATTGATCATCGTATGGTAGAGTGAGGTGTAGAGCATCGCCAGCTGGTCCTTACTACCTTCCGCATCGATGATGGAGAGAGACTTGTTCCACATAGCCGATGCTTCGGAGGCCAATTGCTCGAAATCCTTGCCGGCGGCTTCGGCTTGCAGGTTCTTCAAAGCCCCTTCGGTACTGACTCCGGAGAGAGCCACCTTTACCTCCAGCTCATTGCCTGATTCGGGAGCGAACTCAAAGAAGCTGACCAGCTTACGTCCGCCCATATCCGGGAAGTTTTTCGTCATGTTGAACTTCCCATAACCACCCCGGTAATTGACCTTCGCCTTTTCCTGGCATCCGTAATTGACGATAGGTTTGGAGAAAGAGATGGCAAAATAGGTGTAATTGGTCCGTGCCCATCCGTTCGTGATCCGGTATCCCGTCAATAACGTGTCGTTTTCCACGCGCAGGCTTGCCCAAAGCACCTTCCCGTCATAATTGTATATGCCATGAATCAGATCGAGTACGATGCGCTGCTCTTGGCTATTCTCCGGATAGGTGTATTTGTGCACACCGACCCGCTTGGTGGTGGTCAGCTCCGCTTTCACACCATAGTCGGAGAGGGTTACGGAATAATATCCGGGACGTGAGACCTCCGTATCGTGCGAATAACGTGAACGGTATCCGCTATCCGGGTTGGTGGCGGTTCCCGGATTCAGTTTCAACTTTCCGGTGGTTGGAATAATCAGAATATCGCCCAAATCGGAATGCCCCGTACCGCTGAAATGCGTATGGCTGAACCCTACGATGCTACTATCTTTGTACTGGTATCCGGCGCAATACTCATACGCCCTGGGCTGGTATTTCCCATCAACATTGTGCGGGATGGTATCGGTATCCGGACTGAGCTGGACCAGCCCGAACGGCACACAGGCTCCCGGGAAGGTATGCCCCATGCCATTGGTCCCGATAATCGGATTGACATACGACGTTACGTCATTCGTGGCCATGGCACTACTCATCGCCACAAAGGATATCGCGAGATATCCCACCAAGTGTTTTATTTTTTTCATGTTTTCTATATATATAATAATGTATATAATTAACGTATAAGGTCTGAAATGAGACCTCAAAAGTACGCCTTTGTACCGAACATTCCAAAAATAGGTCAGAAATTTTGGAAAATGCACTTGCCTTTTATATATCTGTTAAAGACATTCCTTGGAATTTATCCAACATATTGTCAAATTATTTCCCTTGTTCTTAGCGTGGGCGAGGTAATTTTATGTACATTTGCATATATTTTACAAAAGGAACAAGCAAAATGAATGAGATAACGAAAAAACAGATCCTGAAACTGATTCATCAAGAGGTGATTCCCGCTATCGGATGTACCGAACCTATCGCGGTATCCTTGGCTGCATCCAAAGCATCGGAATTACTCGGACAAAAGCCGGAACGCATTGACGTCTATCTGAGTGCGAATATCTTGAAGAATGCCATGGGAGTCGGGATTCCCGGTACGGGGATGGTAGGCCTGCCTATCGCCATTGCGTTGGGATGCCTGATCGGCAAGTCGGAATATGAACTGGAGGTATTGCGCGACCTTACTCCGGAGGCTTTGGAAGAGGGCAAGCGGATGATAGCCGACCAAAAGATTCATATCGGGCTCAAGGAGAATGTAGACAAACTTTATATCGAGGTGACATGCCGGAACGGGGAGGAGAGGGCTACCGCGATTATAGCCCACGAGCATACGCGCTTTGTCTATCTGTCGAAGAATGAAGCGGTATTGTTGGACGAGTTGGCCAAGTATAGCGCACAAGAAAATAATGAGGAGGAGGCTTTGAAGCTCTCGTTTGATCTGGTGTATGATTTTGCCATGAACATGCCGGTCGAGGAAATCCGGTTTATCCTGGATACGGCCAAGCTCAACAAGCATGTGGCGGAAGAGGCCGTAAAAGGCCAGTTCGGGCATGAGGTGGGCAAGACCATTTCCGGTCCTTACGGGCATAAGTATCTGGGCGACTCGGCTTATACCCACATGCTGATCCTTACCGCGGCGGCTTGCGATGCCCGTATGGACGGGGCGATGATCCCGGTGATGAGCAATTCGGGAAGCGGGAATCAGGGCATAGCCGCGACCTTGCCGGTCGTCTCGTTTGCAGAGGATATCCATTGTTCCGAAGAACAACTTATCCGTGCCTTGATGCTTAGTCATCTGATGGTGATCTACGTCAAGCAAAGCCTGGGACGCCTTTCGGCTCTGTGCGGATGTGTGGTGGCCGCTACGGGAGCCAGTTGTGGCATCACGTGGCTCATGGGCGGAAGCAAGAAGCAAATCACGTATGCCATCAAGAATATGATCGGGAATATCACCGGGATGATTTGTGACGGGGCCAAGCCCAGTTGCGCCATGAAGGTGGCAAGCGGGGTGTCTACGGCTATGCTCTCGGCTATGATGGCCATGGAGAACAAGGTGGTAACATCGGTTGAGGGTATTATCGATGAGGATGTGGACCAATCGATTTATAACCTGACCTCTATCGGTTCGAAAGGAATGGAAACGACCGATAAGGTGGTTCTCGATATTATGACACATAAAAAATAGGACACAAATTCGGACGAAAACCGCATAATTTAGTTAAAAATGCAATAAATAGCACATGTTGTTGTGGAAAGTACTATATTAGCGGTCGAAATG